>CAMYMX010000023.1 GCA_947259605.1 uncultured Polyangiaceae bacterium
GCTCTCGAGGCTCCACGAAGATCGTAGCGCCGCTTGCGCTCGAGCCGTGGACGATTCCGTGGAAACGCTCGTGCGCGTCGGCCCGAACCGGAAGCACGTAGCGGCCTTCGCGAATCGTGTGGAACGAGTCCTGCAGGATCGTGCTTCGTTTTTGGATCAGGTCTTCCAGCTTTCGAATGATCCGAGCGCGTAAATTCCCAGCCTCTTCCCGCAGACGAGCCAGCTCGGCGCTCGCCGAGTCGAGGATTGTCCCGTCGTCGCCGATCGACATCCCGACTTCCTCTTCGAGACCATCGAGCGTGGGATCGATCGCGCACACGCGATACAGGTGCGGAACGCTACCTTTGCGCTGGTCGAGAAAGCGTCGCAGCCCGCCAGCCACACGCAGCGTCATGCGGACGTCCTTGAGCGCACTGGCGGCGAGCACCCCTTCCCGCTCCAGATGCTGCAGAGACGTTTCGATTTCGCAAATGCCTTCGAGTGGAAGTGGCTCGTTTCTGACGAGCAGCGTCCATGCTTCTTTGGCTTCGGCGATCGCCCGTTCGGTCTCGTCAAAGGAGTCGGCGAGCTTCAAGGTCAGCCCTTCGCCAAGTGGTCCCCGGCATCGCTCCGCGACCGCTCGCTCTACCTGGTCCCACTCGAGATCGGCTAGCGTCTTTTGCTCGGCCTCATTCACTGAGCCCACTCGGGAACCTTGAGGTCCGAGGAACGGGCTGGGGCCTGACGCTTCCGCTTGGGAACTTCGGCGCTGCGAGGCTTTGGCGTAGGCCTCTTGGGGGTGTGGAGCTCGATCAAAACGGTTTCCTCTGGGCTCGGGGTGATCGCGGTCCGCCCCCTTCGTTTACCAAGCTTTGCGTGAAGCACCAGCGTAGCTCCCCGAGTGACCTCGAGCGTACACGGCGTCGAGGCACATGCCTCCGCGCCGCCATCGTACGAAACGCGGGCGCCTGCAGGGTCGCTCGCAACATGCACGTTGACCCACATCGGCTCTGGCTCCGCTTCGGGAATGGGCGGTGCCTCCTCGACGGCATCCGAGACTTCCGCGACGGGTTCTTGCGGCGGCTCGAGTGGAACCGCGCTTGCCTCCGCCCCGCTCCCCGAGCCGGAAAGCGACCCGAGAGCGGACCAGACGAGGAAGCCGGCTGCGCCCATCACCGCCGCGACCCAAACCCAAGGTGAGGTCTTCCGCCTTGGCACCGCATCGAGCTCGCTCGTCAGCGGCGCGCCGAGGACCGAGGGTGGGGTCCGCCTGGTCGCGCGGCTCACGCGCCCATCGAGAGCGCAAACGATGGCCTCGGCAAGCTCCTCGGTATCTTGGTAGCGATCGTCAGGACTCTTGGCGAGGGCCTTTCGGATCACCAGCTCGAGCTCCTCGGTTACCTTGGCCTGTGGATTCACCTTGTCGATGGCCGGCGCTTCCGCGGTCAGGTGCTGGGTGAGGATCCCCATGAACGTATCGCCCTCGAACGGCACGCGGCCCGCGAGACATTCGTAGAGAATGATGCCTAGGGCATACACATCGACTCGGTGGTCCAGCTCCCTACCCCCCGCTTGCTCGGGCGACATGTATTCAGGCGTGCCGAAGATCATCCCCGTCTTGGTGAGCTTACGCCCCGGCGCCCCATCGGTTTCGATATCGCTCATCTTGGCGATGCCAAAGTCGACGATCTTGACGAAGTCATCTATGCCGTCGCGTCGCGTCAAGAAGATGTTCTCGGGCTTGATGTCACGGTGCACGATGCCTTTGGCATGCGTGGCGGAGAGCGCCCTACAGCACTGGAGCACGATGTCGCAGGCGCGCTCCGCCTCGATCGTTGCCTTCTTGCCCAGAACGTTGCCGAGGTCCTCGCCCTCCAGGAACTCCATGACGAAGTAGCTCGCGCCGTGCCTTGTCTCTCCGAAATCGAATATGTCGACGATGTTCTCATGCCCAATGCGTGATGCGCTTTTGGCCTCCTGACGGAAGCGCGCGACGACCTCGGGGCGTCTCGACAAGTCATCGCGGAGGACCTTGATCGCCACCCGCTTGTCGATGTCCCGATGGAGGCCTTCGTAGACCAGACCCATCCCGCCCTCGCCGATCCGGTTCTTAACCTGGTAGCGGCCGGCAAGCACATTGCCGATCAGCGGATCGTTCGGGTCGAGCGGGCTTGCGCTCATCTGCGACGTCGTGATTAGACGCGTCGCGTCGACCGGACAGAACACCTCTCCGCCGCCGTAGTCAATTCTGCAGGCGGGACATACCTTCATCTTGGTGAATTCCCTGTTAACTCCCCACAAAACACGGTAGCACTGCGATTAACGGAGGGTCAACGACGGGGGCGGAATTCGCAGGTCCACGTTGCCAATTCACACCAGCTTTGATAGGCGCAGGCCGTGGCTCAGACGGTACGATTGCTGGACGATACGCTGATCGACCAAATCGCCGCCGGCGAGGTCATCGAGCGGCCCGCCAACCTGGTGAAGGAGCTGCTCGAGAACGCCATCGATGCCCAAGCGAGCTCGATTACCGTGTCAGTGGAAGACGGGGGACGCGCGCAGGTTCGGGTGACCGACGACGGGATCGGGATGTCGGCCGAGGATGCGACCCTCAGCGTCCAACGGCACGCCACCAGCAAGATCGCCTCCTTCGATGATCTGGTTTGTGTCTCCACGCTGGGATTTCGAGGAGAGGCGCTTCCCTCGATCGGGTCGGTTTCCCGGATGACGATTCGAAGTCGCTCGAAGGATTCGCTCGAAGGTACCCGCATCCTGGTCGAAGGCGGAGAGCTGCGCGACGTGTCGCCGGCCGGATGTCCGCCGGGGACGATGGTCGAGGTGAACGACCTTTTTTACAACGTTCCGGCACGAAAGAAGTTTCTTCGGGCACGTCAGACTGAAACTTCGCGCATATTCGAGGTTTGTCAGCGCCTCGCATTGAGCCATCCCGAGCTCCGCCTGGTCGTGACCTCCGACGGCCGGACTGCTCGGCAATACCTGCCGGCAAGCAGCCTCGCTGAACGCGCCTACCAGGTCTTCGGCGACCTTGGCTTGAAGGAGATCCACGCCGATCGGGACGGCGTCATCCTCGATGCGGTCCTCGCCGCCGCCGAGCACGCCCGCGCCGGGGCCAGGCACCTTTTTCTGTTGGTCAATGGGCGGCCGGTGAACGATCGCCGGCTCGCCCGCGCAGTCGCGTTCGCATATGGAGACCGGCTGCCACCAGGCCACTATCCGCGCGGCGTGGTTTCGCTTCGGCTCGCCCCCGAAGACGTCGACGTCAATGCGCATCCCCAGAAGACGGAAGTGCGCTTCAAACGAGCCGCTCAGCTGGTTGATCTGGTGACGCGAATGATCGCGGCTCGGCTTCCAGCTTCACCTGCTGGCGACGCCTACTGGGAAGCCCGCATGGGCGCGCCGGGGCCGTTACTGAACGTCGAGGCAACGACGGCGGGCGGGGCCTTGTCGTCGACTGCACCCGAAGTCGCGCAGCCGGTCACCGAATACGTTCCGAAGAACCCAAACGGCCTTCGACTCGTGGCTCATGTTCGTGACCGCGTATTGATTTGCGAGGCCCGCGATGAGATCCTGATTCTCGATCGAGAGCGCGCGGAAATCCTCGTTCGATACGACGCGCTTCGTGAAGCTTTCGATGCAGGCGCGGTCGCACGGCAGAACCTGCTCTTTCCCGACCGGCTCGAGCTGGCAGCGCCGGCCGCAGCTGCGATCGAACGCAACGAGACAGTCCTTCGCTCCTTGGGCTTCGACTGGTCCGAGTTGGGCGAAAGTTCGTACGTCGTCCGCGCGGTGCCCGCTTTGTTGGCCGATGCCCGTGCCGCATGGCTTTTCGACGGTGCTCTCGCCGCCCTGCAGCATGGCGGCCACGACCCCGTGAGCGCGGCTCTTCGCGCCCTGTCGCAGCGAGCAGCGACCGCCAATGGCCAACCGCTCGTCCAGACAAAGGTAGAGCACATCGTCGCAAACCTCTGGCCGAACCGTGACGCGCATCGCCCCTGTGTTCTCGCTCGAGTCCCGTTGGCCTCTCCCGGCGCCGAGGATGCATTTGACTGAACGCCTCCAACCGATTCTGGTGATCGCCGGCCCAACCGCCACCGGCAAGACGGGTGCGGCAATCGAGCTTGCGCGTCACTTCGGCGGCGAGCTCGTCGGCGCGGACAGTGTCCAGGTGTACCGCGGCTTCGACATCGGATCGGCCAAGCCGACCGTGACCGAGCTCGGAGGCGTCTCCCATCACCTCATTGACGTCTTCGACCCGAACGAAGAGGTGGACGCCGTCGCCTACGCCGATCTTGCAGACGTGGCGATTCGCGAGATCCGCGACCGCGGGCACCTACCGATCGTGGTGGGCGGGACGGGGCTTTGGATTCGCGCGCTCGCACGGGGGCTGGTGGACGTTCCGGCGGTCGATCGTGAGCTCCGGCAGCGCCTGGAGGACGCCGCGATGAACGATGGTGCGGCCGCCCTCCACGCACGGCTCGCCGAGATCGACCCGATTTCGGCCGAGGCGATTCATCCAAACGACGCCCTTCGGATCGTGCGCGCCCTCGAGGTCTACGAGCAAACCGGCACACCCCTTGGCAAGCTTCGTGCAGAGCACGCGCTTGGAGAGGCTCGGTATCGTGCGGTCTTGATCGTCCTCGAGATGAGCCACGAGCGCCACGGCGTCGTCATCGAAGACCGCGCGAAGCGGATGCTCGAAGCGGGCTGGATCGAGGAGGTCCGTTCGCTGCGCGCGCGATGGGGAGACGAGATTCGGCCCTTCGGAAGCGTCGGATACCGCGAAATTCTCGATCACCTGCGCGATGGGATCTCGATCGACGAGATGCTTCGCCGCATCCGAAAGTCGACCCGAATCTATGCTCGCCGGCAACGAACCTGGTTCAAGGGCGAGCCCGGTGTAAGCTGGCGGAGCGAACGCGCCGAGCTCTGCGAGCAGAGCAGCCTCGACCGGATCGCAGAGGAACTGAGGCTTTGAATTTCTTTGGACATGCCGTCGTTGCAAGCTGGGCCGACCGGCGGGCGGGGCACCTGCTCGGGAGCATGCTGCCTGACTTCGAAGCAATGATGGGTGTCCCGTTGTCGATGGTGCACGACCCAGACGTCCAACGAGGGATCCAGCTGCATCATCGCACCGATGAGGCGTTTCATCGGGCGCCGGCCTTCCTCGCTTCGTGCGCACATGCCCTCGCTGCCCTGACGAAGTCGGGTGTACGACGCGGCACCGCGCGCGCCGTCGGCCACATCGGAACCGAGATGTTGCTCGACGGCTGGCTCGTGCGCGAGGAGCGTCATATCGACGGATACCTCGAGGCAATCGAGCTTGAAACCGCCGCGCTATTCGAGTGGAGCGACGAGGGGAAGGCGTTCTCGAAGCTACAGGCTCGCCTCGCGGTCTGGGGAGCCCCTCGTGATTACGCCGAGCCCGCATTCGTTTTGGCCCGGCTCCGCGACGCCCTTCGGCACCGCCCCGCGTTGGCGTTGCTCGACGATCAGTCCGAGCAGGTTGCGGATTACCTCCCCTCCCTGCAACGCCTGGTGGAGCAATGCGCCCCAGAACTGCTCAAAGAGCTCCAGGACGCGTTAGACTTCGGAGACTGAGATGCTCGATCAAGGGGGACCACGCAGCGCGAGCGGCGAGACGCGCCGCCGCTACCTGAGGTGGGGCCGGATTGCGGTGACCATCGCCGCGGTCGCCTACCTCGCGAGCCGGGTGGATCCACGCGATGTCCTGCAAGGGCTTCAGAGGCTTTCCCTGGGAGCGGCGCTGACCGCGATCACCGTCGTGATGCTTGGCCTGTTGTGCGGCATGGTTCGCTGGCGGCTGTTGCTGCGAGCCTACGGCGCAATCGACATTCCTTCTTGGCCTCGCACCGCACAGCTCTACTTGGTCGGCCACTTCTACAACACGTACGCGCCGGGCGGCGTCGGTGGAGACGTCATTCGAGGGGTCGCGGGCCGGAAAGCGTTTGGAGACCTCGACTTGGCAAGCGCGACGAGCGGCGTCGCGGTAGTCTTCATCGAGCGCGTCATCGGAGTCTCGGCGCTGCTCGTTCTTGCGACTGGCGCCTATCTGATTCGACCGATTCCCGGAATCGAGAACCTGGGTCTGTGGGCTGCGCTCGGCCTCGGGGCCGCTGCCGCCGCGCTGATCGGCATTGCGGTCGCACCCCGGCTGGCTCCCTTGCTTCCCGCGAAGCTCGGCAAGCCATTGCGTTCGCTCCCTCGCCTCTTCTCGATCGGCCCGTTTCTAGCCGCCGTTCTCCTTTCGCTGCTCATCCACTTCATCAACATCGTCGCCGGGCATGCGATCATGCACTCGCTCGAGCCGTCGGTGACCTTCTCCCAATCGGCCGTCGTGATGCCGCTGATCAGCGCGTCCGCGTTCTTCCCTTTCACTGTCGGTGGCGCAGGCGTCCGCGAAGCAGCGTTTGCAGCGCTCTACGGAACCGTTGGCGTTCCCGAGGCGAGCGCGTACGCCGCCTCGCTCAGTTTCTGGGCCATTCAACTACTCACGGCAGGCATCGGTGGCATCATCAATCTTCTCGTGCCGCTTTCGGGAAGAGACCGTGGCTAAGCGGCTGCTCGGTCTTCCGGTACGTTCGCGGCGCATCACCGCCGCGTCGGCTTTCGCGCTTTTCCTTTTCTATATCTCGACGATGTGCAGAAGCCTGTCGATGTACGACAGCCCCGAGCTCGCAATGGTCGCCGAGCAGCTCGGCCTAGGCCATCCATTCGGTCAACCGCTCCATACGATTCTGGGTGCCATCGCCAGCCGGCTGCCCGGCCTCCACCCACTCGTCGCCTTGAACGGTCTCTCCGCGCTCTTTGGAGCCTTGACGGTGATCCCTGCCACCAGCTTTGCAGAGGCGCTGGTGCGGCCGGACGCCAACTGCCCCGACGGGGACGTCCGCTACGTCGCGCCGAGCATTGCGCTCCTAGGGATGCACCCTGCGCTATGGGAGCCCGCCACGCGTATCGAGGTCTACCCCCTGGCGGTCTTCTTCGCGCTCTGGGCGGCCGCACGATTTGTCAGGGCCGTCCTCGACGAGGATCAGCGGCCAGGACCGTATTTCACCACGGGACTCGGTTTGGGGCTCGCCGCCAGCGCCAATCTCGTTTGTGCTTTCGGCGTAGCCTTGGCGATGACCCCGCGGCTCCTGATTGGAATGGCTCGTGAGGAGATCTCAAGGCGCGCGCTCCGCATGCTAATCGGCGGGGGGCTGCTTGGCCTCGCCGCGTATCTGTACATCTTCGTCGTTGCAGGCCGGACGGACGTGGTCGTCTGGGGCGCCCCCACCACCGCCCAATCGATCGTTCACTACTTCACGGCTGCCGACTTTGCTTCCAAAGGCGTCGAATCCTGGTCCGAATGGTGGACGCACGTGGGCGAGCTGTTCTTCTGGTCGCTTCGCGACGGGCTGCTTGCCCTGCTGCTGGCCGGTTTTGGTGGATACGCGCTCTACGCACGCAAGCGAGGGCTGGGCCGGTTCTTCTTCAACGCGACCTGGATCTTTTTCGTCGCGTTTATCGCTCGCAATCGCGTATTCGCGCCCGACGTTCTCGACTACAACGGCTACCTCGCGATTCCGGCCTGGCTGGCGGCTTCCGGCGTGGGTCTGCTGGTGGCGTACCTAGGCTACTACCGCGCATCTTGGGCCCCCGTGGTGCTCGCCGCGCTTCTGCTCTTCGTCATGGTGGCGCCCCCGGCTCCCTATCACCGCAGCCGACACCGCGACACTTTCACTTCGGACATCGGACGGGAGGCGCTTCGTGCCGCCCCGCCAAACGCAATCGTCATCCTGGAGCGCGACCATTGGGTTGGTCCGATGTGGTACCTCCAAGAACAGCGCGGGGTTCGCCCGGACGTGACGCTGCTGGCCCACGGCCTCGCGTCCTCCGAATGGTTCTGGGACCATCTCTACCGACGCCATCCAGACCTCGAGCCATTCGAGCTGCGTGGCACAGGTGGCCGAGATGAGAGGGTACGCCGTTTTCTTCGCGCCAACCCGGGCCGGCCGGTTCAAGCGTCGCGCGCGGCCCTGGCCGATCGACTGGGCATGCCCAGCTGCCCCAGCGAATGGCTTCTGGACGTTCGTTCGCGCTGCAGCGGCACCGCGCACGAGCCGGAGCTTGCCCGCTACGCTAGCGTCGCGCTCGCGGAGCTCGGCGAAGGTTCTCCAGGCACCGACGGTCTAATCGCGTTGGTGACCCTCGACCGTGGCCACGACCTCTACTCTCAAGGCTTTCCCCGAGCAGCCATTTCGACGCTCTTGGCAGGGGTGCCTCGGCTCGACGGTTTCGACGAAGACAGTCTCGCATTGGTGCCGGTTCGTATAGAGCGCGCGGTCCGACCGGCGCCTCTTTACAATCCGCCGGTGGCCCTCGGGCACGCCTCGCGTAATCTTCACTATGCGTCGAGGATCGCCCAAGCCACGGGGGCGAAGCGGCTCGCGCGCTACCTCGCGGAGCTATCCGACGCGATGGGCCCCGTTGAGCCGAAGTTTGCAACCTTGCCGGCCTCTCCTGCTAACCTCTGAGCGATGCGACACCGCAGTCACGGCGACGGTTCCTTTCGCGTCGACCAGTTCGCGCGCTGCGGACCCGACTGCGTCTTCGAGACGGGCGTGCTCGTGTTCCACCCCGAGAACATCGAGCTCGGCGCGAATGTCTACGTCGGGCATCAGGCGATTCTCAAGGGCTACCACAAGAACACCATGCGCATTGGCGACGAGACTTGGATCGGACAGCAAGCGTTCTTCCACAGCGCGGGCGGAATCGACATCGGCGCCCGCGTTGGCATTGGCCCTGCCGTTCGGATCATCACCTCGTTTCATGGCGAAGTAGGCCGCGACGTTCCGATCCTGAGCGCGCCGATCGAGCTCGGGCCAGTCGTGATCGAGGACGACTGCGACCTCGGCGTTGGCGCGATCGTGCTTCCAGGCGTGCGCATCGGTAAGGGCGCGCAGATCGGAGCAGGCGCCGTGGTCGTGGAAGACGTTCCGCCCTACGCTGTTGCGGTGGGCGTTCCTGCCAGGGTGACTCGGGAGCGGCCGAGGTGAGCGGTCCCGAGCTAAGCGTCATCATCTTCGCGTTCAATGAACAGGACAACATCGCGCCGGTCTTGCTCGAGTTGCGCCAATGGCTGTCCAAGCACGAGCCTTCCGCCGAAATCGTATTCGTCGATGACGGCTCTTCCGACGACACCTCGACCGAAGCCTCGAAGGCGCTGGCCGGTGCCCCCCATCAGCTCCTTCGCCACGACCGCAACCGCGGCATTGGCGCAGCGCTCAAGACTGGCGTGCGTTCGGCCAAAGGCACGTGGGTGACCTTCCTGCCAGCGGACGGGCAGATCGCGCCGGATGCCATCGGGACTCTGCGCGATGCGGCGGCCCGAGATCGCAGCGAGGTCGTCTTCAGCATCTACGACCACCGGGACGACGGCCTTCACCGCAAGGTCTTGTCGGCAGGCGTCCGCGCGTTGATCCTCCTGGTCCACGGCGTCCGCATGCAGAGCGACGGCCCCTACTTGTTTCTCCGATCGCTGTTCGACGCCGACCAGTTAGTGCCCGACACGTTCTTTCTGAACTTCGAGTTCCCAATTCGAATCCTGGGCGCGGGCGTCCCCACCACGGTGGTCACCATCGCATGCCGACCGCGCCGATCCGGACAGTCGAAGTCCACCGGCCTCAAGAGAATCTATGGAGTAGCCCAAGACCTGCTGGAGCTTCGCGTTCGGCGCGTCAAGGAATCGCGCCGCCGAACGGCCTAGCGGCCTAGCTCCGAGGCCCCTTGAAGCCTGTCGCGAAGCGTCGACCTCGGAATGCCAAGTGCTCGCGCCGCTGCGGACATGTTGCCACCATACTGCTCGAGCGTTTCACGAAGCGAACCGGCCGATGGACGGTGGGCTGAGGGCTCCGCGCTTCGCCGTAGCGCGCGGTCGACCGAAGCGAGGTCGATGAGCGCGCCATCGCAGTCGACGGCCGCAAGCTCCAGCAGGTTTCGAAGCTCGCGCACGTTGCCGGGCCAAGGATACTCGTTGAGGCGTTCCAGCGCGTCGGACGCGATTCGACGCTCGCCGACGTCAGGCTCCATGAGACGAATGAAGTGGGCAGCCAAGGGCGTGATGTCGTCCGGCCGCGCGCGAAGCGCGGGGACGTCGACGACCAAGCGATGGATTCGGTAATAGAGGTCGGATCGGAAGCGGCCTTCGCGCACCATCGAGCCCAGGTCTGTGTGGGTCGCGCATAGCAGGCGAACGTCGACGCGGCGCTCGGACTCGCTGCCCACACGGCGAACTCGCCACGTTTCGAGGACGCGAAGGAGGCGCGTCTGAAGATCCGGGGCTAGCTCGGCAACCTCGTCGAGGAAGAGCGTGCCGCCGTGCGCCTGCTCGAACGCCCCGCGATGGGTTTGGACCGCCCCCGTGAACGCGCCGCGCTCGTGCCCAAAGAGCTCGCTCTCGATGAGCTCGCGCGGAAGACCGCCTCCATTGATGGCCACGAAGGGGCCCTTTTGCCGCGGCCCCCGTTCGTGCAGCGCCTGGGCGATGTGATCTTTGCCAACGCCCGTCTCCCCTCGAATCAAAACCGGCCATGACAGGGTCGCAAATCGATCGACCTCGGCCATGACGGAGAGCATTGCAGTCGATTCGACGACGAGGTTCGAAGATGAGCTGCGCGCGCTGCTTCGGCGAACCACCCGAAGCTCGGTTCGGCCAACCCGGAGCACGGCGCCGGGCCGAAGCTCGTGTCGGCGAATTCGAAGACCATCGACCCACGTTCCGTTGGTGCTGCTGAGGTCGCGGACTGAGACGCCCTGCGCCGAAGACTCGATTCGACAGTGATAGTGACTGACCGCTCTGTCAGACAAGGTGATTGCGTTGTCCGCAGCTCCGCCAAGCGAGAGCGGCTCGTCTCCAAGGTGGAAGACACGCGCCGCTGCCCCGTGACCCCCGATGAGCGAAAGACGAGCCGGCTCGGCGCCGCGACCGCGAAGGATCTCGGTGGAGCCTTGGTCGGCCGGAATCGCCTCGGCCTTGAGACGGGTCACCGTATAGCCGGCCCCGACCGCAAGCCGCTGCCCGATCGGCATGACCGAACGCGCCCCGAGGCCGGGTCGTTCGTCCAGGTCATAAACAAAGACGGTGCCCCCGTGAGGCTGGAAAAGCTTCGCGCGTGGCGGCACGGCGGCGGCATGGATCACGATGTCGCAGTCGGGGTGCGAGCCGAGCTCGAGTGCCGAAACCTGCAGCGGAAAACAGCGAATGCGCCGACCGGCGCGACTGAGACAAAGCGTGTCGCCTAAAGTCACGAAGCAGATATCGACCGGGCGCGCTGGCGGTTGCGTAGATCCCGGTCGACCCTAAGCTCCGGTCATCTTGGCCGAGACACTCCGTGAAACCTCGCTCACCGACGAGCACCGGGCCCTCGGCGCCCGGCTCGTTCCCTTCGCCGGGTGGCTCATGCCCGTGCAGTACGCCGGCATCAAGAAAGAACATGAAGCGGTTCGCAGCCGCGCGGGCCTCTTCGACGTGTCCCACATGGGCGAAATTCTCGTCGAAGGTGCCGAGGCCGTCGCAGAGGTGGATCACCTGGTCACCAACGATGTCTCGAAGCTGAAGGTTGGCCGCGCGCTCTACACCACCTGCTGCAACGAGGCCGGCTATATCTTGGATGACCTCATCGTCTATCGTTTGGAGACGGACAAGGTCCTCATCGTTTGCAACGCATCGAACCGCGATAAGATCGTGGCTCACTTCGCAAAGAACCTTGCCCTCGGAACCCCGTGGAACGACGTGTCGGATGCTTGGGCGCTCCTCGCCCTGCAGGGGCCGAAGGCGGTCGCCACCATGAAGGCTCTTGGTGCGCCCCCAGAGGTCACCGACCTACCCTACTTCCACGTGACCCGCTCGAGCTTGGCCGGCGTCGAGCTCTGGGTCGCCCGCACCGGGTATACCGGCGAAGATGGCTTCGAGCTTTTCTGCGCGAGCGATGACGCCGTGACCCTTTGGCGGGCCGTGCTCGGGGCCGGCGAGTCTCACGGGTTAGCGCCGGTCGGACTTGGCGCGCGCGACACCCTTCGGCTCGAAGCGCGCCTCGCGCTCTACGGCAACGACATCAGTGAGCAAACCCATCCCTTCGAAGCGGGCCTTGGCTGGGTGGTCAAGCTCGAGGGCGGCGATTTTATCGGACGTGACTCGCTGCGAGCGATCAAAGACGCGGGGCTCCGTCGAAAGCTCGTCGGATTCGAGATGACCGGACGTGGAATCGCCCGCCATGGCTACCCGATCGTGGCCGACGGAAAGCAGGTCGGAGAGGTCACGAGCGGTTCCCCGGGGCCGACGGTTGGACGGAACATCGGTCTCGGCTATGTGCCTCTGGCCCTCGCCAAGGTGGGGACCGGCCTGGGGATCGAGATCCGTGGCAAGGTGGTCGACGCCGTGGTAGTGAGCACCCCATTTTACAAGAGGTGATGACAGTGACGTACCCAAGGGACCTCCAGTACACGCGCGACCACGAATGGGCGCGTATCGAGGACGACGTGATTCGCGTCGGGATCACGTCGTACGCTGTCGAACAGCTCGGCGATGTGACCTTGGTCGACATGCCGGCTCCCGGGGAGGATGTCCAGGCGCACGAACGGTTCGGCGACATCGAATCGGTGAAGACCGTGAGCGAGCTTTTTGCGCCGGTTAGTGGCGAGGTGATCGATGTGAACGCCGCGCTCGAATCGAGCCCGGAGCTCGTCAATGAGGGTCCCTACGAAGACGGCTGGCTGATCACGATTCGCCCCTCCGACCAGGGTGAGCTCGAGGGCCTGATGGATGCGGCCAAGTATGAGGAGTACCTCGGAACCCTAGACGGCTGAGCGACCGGTACGAACGTGAGATACCTCCCGCATACCGAGCAAGAGATTCGAACCATGCTCGCCCGTGTCGGCGTGCAGCAAATCGACGACCTGTTCGAAGCCATCCCCGAGCCGGTTCGCCTGCAGCGGGCGCTCGATCTCGAGCCAGCTCTCGACGAGCCCCGGCTGATGGAGCACCTGGCCGCCCTGGCGCAGGCGAGCGCGGGCGCGAACATGCTCTCCTTTCTGGGGGGCGGCATGTACCGTCACCACGTGCCGCCGGCTGTCGACCAGCTCCTTCTGCGAAGCGAGTTCTACACGGCCTACACCCCGTATCAGGCAGAGCTCTCGCAGGGGACGCTTCAGGCGATCTTCGAATTCCAGACGATCGTCTGCGAGCTCTTGGGGACGGACGTCGCCAATGCGTCGATGTATGACGGCGCCAGCGGGGCTGCCGAGGCCGTCCTGATGGCGCGCAGAATCAAGCGGCGGACCCACGTCTTGCTTAGCGAGGGCCTGCACCCCGAGTACATCGAGACCATTCGCACCTACGTGTCCGGCCTCGACACCGAAGTCACGATCCAGCTGATACCGATCGCCAGCGACGGTCGGACCAATTGGCAAGCGGCCGAGGGCCTGATGACGGCCAAAACCGCTGCAGTCGTCGTGGGCTACCCGAATTTCTTCGGCTGCGTCGAGGACCTGAATGCGGCGCGCGCCGTTGCGGACAGCGAGGGCGCGCTGTTGGTGACCGCGACCGCCGAGCCTTATGCGCTTTCCGTGCTTCAACCGCCGGGCGCATGCGGCGCCGACATTTGCGTCGGCGAAGGGCAGGCTCTTGCGGTACCGCCTCAGTACGGCGGCCCTGGGGTCGGTCTCTTCGGTGCATCACAGACCTTCGTTCGGCAAATGCCCGGTCGCCTCGTGGGGCGCACCGTCGATCTGGACGGCCAGTCAGGCTACGTCCTGACCCTGTCGACCCGGGAGCAGCACATCCGGCGCGAGAAGGCGACCTCCAACATCTGCACCAACCACGGCCTGATCGCGCTCGCGATGGGGATGCGCACGGCCATGCTTGGGCGCCACGGGTTCCAACAGACGGGGCGGCGCTGTTTGAACGCTGCGACCTACCTCCGAGCGGGCGTTGAAAAGCTCGATGCCTTCGAGATTCCGTACTCCGCCCCGGTGTTCAACGAGCTCGTCGTGCGAAGCAAAGGCCCCGACGCGTGCGAGGTGCTCGCCCGCCTGGCCGAGCAGGGCATCATCGGCGGCATCGACCTCGGCCGCTTCCAAGTCGACTGGCGCAAAGATCTGTTGATCGCCGTGACCGAGCTGCATACCCGCAACAACCTCGACGAGCTGCTCGCCGCGCTCGCAGGCTGATCGAGGCCGCGATCCGCCACATCGCAGGTCGCCAAACCGCGACGCGGAAGCCTTCAACCGTCGTCGCACTATCCGATCGCCACGCAGCCCACTCGCGGTCACTGCAAAGATCCATCAAGTATGTACGGCGGCACCCTCTGCCTTCAGACCAGCAATGTCATAAGCATTCGATATGATTGCTGTTTAGGCGTTAATCCTTGACCTTCCAGGTCCCGAAACCCACCTAGCTAATTCCACTTGCGCGTCCCGTGGAGGCGATGGAAACTCGCCGGACTTCGAGAGATTTGATGTTGACGCAGAGGATCCTCCGGAGGCTGCAACATGACTGACCAGCGACGAAACTCTTTCATCAACTTCCGAAGCCTGGAGGATTCCGAGCGGGAAACCGATCCGGTGGCCTGGACAGACATCTGCGGCGACGCGAACTGGGAGGGCCGTTGGGTCGCCCTCGACGGCTGCACGTACAACGACGCCGGTGAAGCGACCGCGGGTCTGGTCGTGGACTACGACGACAATCTTGCGGACCTTTGCGCACGCCTCAGCGCCGAGCGCCGCAAGAGCTGCTCCGTGGTCTTCTGCGCGCCTGCCGAATCGGCCGCGTAGGCCGCTCGGCCGAATTGCCGCCTTCCCCTGAAAGGCGCCGCCTCAGAGGGCCAGTTCAGCTACTCCTCGTCGTCCCAGGGGTGCGGCTTTTCCTCCAGAGAGACGGGCTCGTCGACGCCTGTGCAGCGGTCCGGCTGGCCCTTGCGAAGCTTCACCGCGTTCCAGGGTCCGCCACCCGCCAGATCTTCGTCCATGCCCCATTCGCCCTTGATGTACTGATCGCCGTCCTCGCCGAAATCGATGCGGAAGTAGCCGCGGCCCCTGCGGATCTGCGGCTTGCCGACGACCAGCTCCCGGCGGTCTTCCCATTGGAAGAGCAACAGGTCGCCTTCGATGTCGCCCTGGATCCGCCCCGCCCGCTCGTTTTTGACGTAGTCGCCAACCACCTGCCTGCCGCTCTGGCACAGGTGCATGTTGCCGTACTGTGGTGACTGCCAGACCCCGTAGAAGGTCGCTCCCTCGGGCAGC
>CAMYMX010000024.1 GCA_947259605.1 uncultured Polyangiaceae bacterium
CGTCAGATGGCGGCTGCGATGGCGATGGGTGCTGCGGGTGTTTGGACCGGCTCGATTTGGCTTGCCACCGAGGAATCGGACTCGATTCCTTCTCTCGTCGACAAGCTGCTCATCGCGGACTCCACCGAAACGGTTCGGTCGCGCTGCATCAGCGGCAAGCCCGCCCGACAGCTCAAGACGGCCTACACGCGGGCCTGGGACGAGGATCCGGACTGCCCGGGCTACCTGCCGATGCCGCTTCAGTTCATGGCAACGGCCGAGGCGACCCAGCGCATCACGCGTTTTGCGCAGACGGGCGCGGAAGGTTCGGACACGCTTCTCGGAACGCCGGTTGGTCAGGTCGTCGGACAGATGAATACGCGCAAGCCTGCGCGGCAGGTCATCGAAGAAATGGTCAGCGAGTACATCGACGCGGTTGAGCGGGTTTCGAGCCTGCTCTCTGACGCCGACTAGGTGCGGACCGCTACTTGCACTGACGGTTCACGTCGCGCGCGCGACTTGCGAGCTTGCCGATCCGGTTGGCCTTCAGGTAGCGGGCCGCCATCTCGCAGCCTTCCTCGGTCGGGCCGAGCAGAACGGAGAGCCGACCCGCAGCAACCGGCATGGACACCGGGGCGTTTGCGGCCTTTCGGAGCGGAGACTCTGGCGAGCGCTCGCGGTCTTCTTCGATATCGGCGCGGAGCAGGTGCACGTCCGCATCGTCCGGCATGATCTGGAGAGCTTGTGCCGCGTAGCGGACCGCCAGGCCTCGTTTCTCGTCGGCGAGCGCGAGCCGGGCTCGGACGATCAGCTCCCAGACCTGAACCTGCAGGCCGGCCGTCATTCGATTTCCCTCCGCGTCGACGGCTTCGAGCGCGCGTTCGAGCGAGTTCTCGGCACCGAGCTTACGGCGGCCGTAGAGCTGTGCGAGGGCCAAGGCCGTGTCGGCGAGACGCGGGTCGGCACCGTTGCGCTTGGCCTGCTGATAATAGGTGCCGGCACGAACGTAGTCTTCTGCTTGCAGCGAGACACGCGCACCTGCGAGACGGAGCGCCACGTTCTTGGGGTGACGGCTGACCGCGTTTCGCATCGTCGACATGCCGCTCTGCCCGGCGCCCGTGAGCACCAGATAGCGAACGCGCTGCTCGTCGGCGCGGAGGTCCTGGATGTTGGCAGCGTCCATTTGCTTGATGACTTCTGCGGCGCGTTCGAAGTTACCCGTGTCGATCAAAAGGGTTACAAAGCCGGACAAGGCACGCGGCTGAGCCGGATCGAGTAGGAGCGCTTTTTCGTAGGCCGCTTGGGCGTCGTCGGTGGAGCCGACCTTGCGGTTCGCGTCACCTCGAAGCGCATACAGACTGGCGTCCCCGGGGCTCAGCTCGACCGCGCGGTCGAGCTCGGCCACCGCCTTTGCAGCATCGCCCTTGGCCAACAACACGCGCGCGTGACTTCCATGTGCCCAACCTTCGCCGTCGAATGCGGCGAGCGCGGCCGACGTCACCTTCTCGGCTTCGGAAAGCCGGCCGGCTTCGACGTAGGCCTGGGACGTCGTGTCCACCAAGCTGAGATGATTGGGCGCGGTGGCGAGCCCCGCTTCGAGTACCGCGATTGCCTGCTCGGCGTTGCCGTCTTCGAGGAGCGCGCTCGCAAGGCCGTTCGAGGCAGCGACGCCCCATCGCGTATCGCTGGTGGCCTCTTGATAGAGCGTGGCGGCACGGTCTCGCTCTGCGGCGCGCGGCGAGTCGTTCAGGAGCTCGGCGATGACCAGCGCCCGAAACGCCGGCTTGGCTTCATTTTCGGGCCCAAAACCCGCGCCGCTCAGGGTGGCAAGCCCTGCGCGCCGGACGCCTGTCTGCGCATACCACCAGGCGATCACGTGCGCCCTCGAGAACAGGTCAGCGGACGGGCCGCTCGAGAGCCGCTTGAGCAAGTCCTTTGCCTCGCTCGTTCGTCCGAGCGAGAGCAGCAGCTGTGCGGTTCCAACGATTAAGGTTTCGTCGGCGAGAATCTGACGTTTGGCGGCGGCGCGGGCGTACTCGAACGCTGCACCGATTGCGCCTTGCCGGTAGGCGAGCACGCCCTCGATCAAATCGGCCCAAGCTTTGTGGAGCGCCGACGCGTCTTCATCGGAACGCACCTCTTCGACGAGCGCGAGCGCCTCGCTAGCATTCCCTTGGAGCAGGCCGACGATCTGCGCGCGAGCGATTTTCGTTGCCGCGGTTTCTGTGGTTGCGCCGTTCAGCGTCGCGAGCGCAGCTTCAGGGCTCTCGGTGCGTGCTTTTATGCGCGCGAGCAGCGCAACGGGCTCGGGTGCGCCGGGGCGCGCGTCGACGACCTTCTCGGCGTCGGGAAGCGCCTGCATCCATTGACCGCGCGCGATGGCGGTCCAGGCGCGTCCAAGCAGGAACGCATCGGCTTGCTCCGCATACTTGGCCGGCCTTTCGGCTTCGGCGTGGGCTGCGCGGGGGTCTCCTTCGGCAAGGAACGAATAAATTCGGGCGATTCGCTGGTCGGGATCGTTCTGCTGCGCCGACTCCGCGAGAAGCGTTTCGGCTTGCTTCAGCTTGTCGAGATCTCCGCCGAGGCCCGCGGTCGCGAGGAGCCGCGCTCGCACCGAGTCGTTCGGATCGTCGCGAAGAAGAGCCAGCGCGCCGTCGATGACATCCGGGCTCGCGTCGCTGATGACCTCGTCGAGAGACGACGCCAAACGCGCGTCATGAATCCACCCGAGGATCGTGTGGACGATGAAGAAGAAGATCATCGCGGCGATCCCTGCCGCGATGAAGCGCCGGATGCGTCGCTTGAGCGCTTCGGCGGGAGGCAAGACGATCTTGTTGACCGGCGAAATTGACGGTGTGGCGTTCTCGACCTTAAACAGGTCGGACGGTTCTTTACGCGAGCTCGATTCCTTGTCGGCCACCTTGCATCCCTCCCCGATGACGTGCGCCCCTGGTCGCCCATTGTCGCGTCAATCCGGGCGGTGACGCAAGTCTACGGGCTAGAGCACGAATGGGATGATCGCGCGACGGCTCTTTGGGTAGTCGCTGAAGTGCTCGCGGTACCAGCGATGGTTGGAAAAAGCCCGCGGAACGAGGTTTGTGGCCGTGAACCAGGCAAAGACCCAGGCGGGCACGGTCCAGGCGGCGAGCGCGAATCCGACCCATTCGATGATTTCGCCGAAGTAGTTGGGGCTCGAAAGCCAGCGGTAGAAGCCGCCATGGGGGATTTTGTAGCCGCTTTCGCCTGGTTTTCGGAGATTCAAGAGGATCGCGTCCGACTGCTGGTTGATGGCGTAGCCGGCCGCGAAGACGAGAATTCCGACGATGAAGCGCGGGTCCGTGAGCCAGTCGGTGCTCAGCAGGTGTGGGGCCAGCTCCGTGATTGCAAAGGCGTTGGTCGAGCCGTTGGCGGTATTGAAGGAGAACGCCAGCAGTCCCGTGATGATGGGCTTTTGCTTGTGTCCTCCGCGCATCCGAAACGGGTAGATGAACGATCGGTACACGTAGTGCAGCATGTACAGGCCGAAGAGGATGAGCGGGACGGGCCTGAACGCGTTGTCCGACATGAAGTAGACGACCGCGAATGAAATCGGCGACGGCGCCTCCATGAGAACCCACAAAGCTCTTGCCTGAACCGTCGGCCCCCATCCGGGCCGCAGGTGACGGCCGTAGGGCGCGGAGATGAACAGCAGGAGAACGAAGCTGACGATGCCGAGAACGATGATCCCGAGCAAAGCCCACGTGTAGAGGGGATGGGCCTGAAGGGATTCGCTGAATGCTTCGGTGATGGGCATCGGCTCTCGCGGGTCGTCTCGCTTCGACCTAGACTGGCCGGATGGGTGCTAATTGGTTTATCGCGTTTCCGATGCAAGTGAGGAATTTGCACCTGCGCCCGGCCCCGCCCCCCCGCGTGCGTGTGTTCGGGAGCTCAGACCTCCACCTTACTTTGGGCTTTCTTGGCGCGGTGCAAGAGTCGGATGCGAGAAATGCCTGGGACCGGATCGGGGACTTTGCCTCGTTCCGGGAGGTGAAAGGGTCGTTCTCGGGCGTCGAGCCCCTTGGGCATCCCCGAAAACCGTCCGCCATCGCGGCGATCGTCGACACGGGGCGCGATGCGCTGAGCGAGATGATCGCCGAGGCTAGGGATCCCCTCTTGAGGGCAGCCGGTGCCCCCGAGGACCGCCGGCCGCCGCTTCCGCACATGACCCTGGCGCGAATTCAGCGCAGGGCGAGGGCCATCGAACGTCGCGAGGCCCTTCGCTGGGCTCAGGCGATCGACTTGCGCGACGTGGTCTTCACCGCCTCGGCGCTCGCGCTCTACACCTGGGCCGCCGATCGCCAGGAGCGTCTCTTTCAGATCATCGAGCGCCACGACTTCGACTCCTGACGTGCCCCAGCAGGCACCCCATAGGGCGATGCACCCCGGAGATTTGTGTGCTGCCTCGCGCAGGGGCCGGCTTAGCTTTGTCGGAACGTGGCATTTTTTTTGCGAATCGAGTTCAATGCTGGTCGTAGGCAAATCGCGCGATGTGGAAGAAGACAGTGTTTGGGACGGTTTCGGCAGGCTTCTTAGTCTATGTCGTCTGGCTCTCTTGTCTTAGCTCGGCTCGCCACCAAATCGAGTGGGACGTCGCCACCCGTGTCGGCGATGTCCTCGAGCGCACCGGCTTCGACGAAGTCGTGCCCGTCGTCGATGGACGAGACGTCGAGCTTCGCGGCCAGGTCTCTTCGGCGTCAGAGGCACGGCGGGCGGAGCGCATCGTGCGCATGGTCCGGGGGGTGCGGGTCGTGCGCATGGACCTGTTTGTCGCCGGCGAGGACAGCCTTGGGGGAGGTGAGACGTGACGTATCTCATGTTGCAGATGATCGGCGGCTTGCTGATTTCGGCGGCCCTGGGGGCGCTCTTGCTTTGGCTCGGGCAGGTTTTCTGGGGGCGACTGGTCGCTCCGGTGCGGGCCAAGACGCTCGAGTACGAGCTCGAGGAAGCGCGCGCAGACCTCGACGCGCAGGGCAGGCGCATCGAGGGGCTTCAAAAAGAGCTCGGGGGCCAAACCCGGCAGATCGAGACGCTCCAGCGCGCGAAGCGGCAGCTCACCGCGACCTTGGATGTGCGCAATCGTGCGATGCAAGAAGTCCATGAACGGCTTTCGGTGGTCGAGCTCGAGGAGCGACCAAGCGCGCGCGAGTCGGCGGACGGCCTGCGACACGAGCTTCGCATCGCCGTTCAAGAACGAGACGAGGCCAATACGACGCTACGGCAAGCCGAGGCGCGCGGCGCACGCCTGCAAACGGAGATCGAGGTGCTTCACGGAATCCACGAGCGGATGATCGAAGACATCGAACGGCTCAAGGGCCGGCTCCGAGACGCAGAGCTCGGGGCGCGGAGCAGCGGCCAATCTCGCCCGCCCGCGTGGGTCATGTTGCAGCCGTTTGGGCCGCGCGACGATTTGCAGCGGCTCCAAGGCGTCGACCCGAGCCTCGAACGCATGCTGAATCGACTTGGCATCTACCACTTCCATCAGATTGCGCGGTTCGAGGCGTCGGACGTCGAGTGGTTGGTCGAGCACGTGGACGGCGTTCCCGAGCGTACGATTCGCGATAGCTGGATCGTGGACGCCGCCCATCTTTGCGGCGCCTCCGACAACTGACGCCGACTAAGACGCCGCGTCGAGCGCGCGGTCCGCGAGAGCCGTGAGCGCTTCCCGGGCCCCGTCGAGGTCGCTTTCTACGGCACCGAGCAACGCCGCCGCCTCCGCGATGGATTGGGTCGTTTCGATCTTCAAGCTGGTGGCGCCGAGCCTGCTTGCCCCAAGCTGTTGACTGCTGCCACGAATCAAGTGGGCGGCGAGGTGCAAGGCTTTCAGGTCTCCGTTTTCGACGGCTGCTTTCATCCGGCCGACGTTCTCCTCGGCGTTTCGAAAGAAGCTATCGATGACGTCGGAGACGAAGCCGGGGTCTTCTTCGTCGAGCTCCAAGAGCTGAGCGGTGATCGTGGTGTCGAGCGCGTTGGGAGGAAACTCCGAAATGCTGGCAGCGGGTCGCGCCGCCCACCGGTTCAGCGCTTTTTGGAGCTCGTTCCGCGTGAAGGGCTTGGTGAGGTAGTCGTCCATCCCGGCTGCAAGCGCGGTGTTCCTATCCCCCATCATCGCGTGCGCCGTGAGTGCGATGATCGGAACACGCCGATGGCCCGACGAGAGCTCGCGCGCCCTTTGTTCGCGCGCGGCCTGATAACCGTCCATTTTCGGCATTTGCCCGTCCATGATCACCGCGGCGTAGCAGTGGCGTTCGTCTTTCAGAGCTTCGAGGGCCTCGACGCCATCGTTCACCGCGTCGACCTCGTATCCTAGCGCCTGCAGGTGCGCGACCACCACGCGCTGATTGATCATGTTGTCTTCAGCGACGAGAAGCTTCATTCCATTGGACTCCAGTTCCAAGGGAGCGGACGGAGGCAACGATGCGCGCAAGGCTTCGTCCGACGAGGGCTCCGGCGCGGTCGTCCGGTTGAGCGTCTCGAGGAGGGCAGCGATGATTTTTGCCCGTCGAATCGGCTTCTCGACGTGCACGCTGATGCCCGTTTCCATGAGGTCTCTGATTTCATGGCGGTAGGAGCAGATGGCGACCAGCGAGATGCCCTCTTTCGCCGCGATGGTGTTGAGCTCGGTGATGCGGCTTCGCCAATCGGTGCCGAGGCTCCGCAGGTCGATCAACATGATGTTGGGTCGCTGCGACACGCGTAAGGTGCTGAGCGCGCCGTCGAACGTCGTCGTCGCCCAGGGTTCGATACCCCAGGATTCGAGCTGTACGCTCAGCGTTTCCCGCGCGCGGTTGTTGCTCTCCAGAATCAAAACCTTCATCCCGTGCAGCGCTTCGGTGACGGCCTGCAGCTCTTCGCTGAGTCTCTCTTCGAGCTCGAAGCGCGCTTCGAAAAAGAATGTGCTTCCCTGCCCGACGGTGCTCACCACCCGAAGCTCGCCTCCCATCAAGGCAACGAGCTGCCGGCAGATCGGAAGCCCGAGCCCCGTGCCGCCGTGCTCGCGCGTCGTCGACGCGTCGGCCTGGGAGAAGGGTCGAAAAATGCTTTCGACGCGGCCTTCGGGAATGCCTTCGCCGGTGTCGGTCACCCGGACTTCGAGATCGACGTGCCAGGGACCTCTGTCGCGGACGCGAACGCCGACGACGACCTCTCCTTGATTGGTGAACTTGAGGGAGTTGCTGATGAGATTGGAGATCACCTGTCGCAGACGGAGGGGGTCACCGCAGACCTCCGCTGGGACTTCAGGGGCGACGTGGGTAATGAGCTCGATGCTCTTGGCCTGCGCCGCTGAAGCGTAGTTCACGGCGATTTCCTCGGTCATGGAGACGACGTCGAATGGCACGGATTCGAGGCGCATTTCGCCGGCTTCGATTTTCGAAAGGTCGAGCAAATCGTTGACGATTGCGAGGAGCGCACGCCCCGACTTGTGGACCTCGTGTAAGTATTCGTCCTGCGGTTTGGGCAGAGCGCGCGCGTCGATGAGCTGAAGCAGCCCGAGGATGCCGTTGAGGGGGGTGCGAACCTCGTGGCTCACGTTGGCCAGGAACTGCCCTTTGGCCTGCGCGGATGCCAAGGCCGCATCGCGCGCGCCTTCCAACGTGCGGGATTGCTCCGTTGCGAAGTGCCGCATGGCTTCCGCTTGTTCGGCCTGGTCGTAGAGGCCGAATATCAGCTGTCGACGCGACCACAGGAAGAGGCCGCCGACGGTGCTGGCGGCTACGAGCTGGAGGATCCCCATGCCGATTTCACGGCTCTCGATTTGAAAGGCGAGCGGGAACCATCCGGCGAGTGCTGCGACGATCATCACGACATAGATCGAGAAGCGGTAGGTGACTGCGGCGGTGGCCATGATCGCGATTGCGAGCGTCGTCGTGTTGCTGAGCGAACCGCTGACCGCGAGCATGGCGAGGCCCATGCCGGCGGCGATGAAGATGGTGGCGACCGAGGCCGGCGTGTCGTAGCGAGGATCGTCCACCCGCATGCTGGTCCAGACCAGAAGCGCCAGGGCCGCCGACACGGTGCAAATCAAGACGTGCGGCCCGTTGGGCACGAAAGGCGGCGCCAAGAGGAAAAGCACCGCCCCCGCGGCGTAGATGAATGCCAGGACGGGCAGGACGTGTTGGAGCGCCGCGAGCGAGCGAAGCCGCATCTGCTCGCCGCGCATTTGCTCGCGACGAGCCTCGAGTTCCGCCTCGCGGTCCCGCAAAAGCTGCCCCTGTCGGTCCATCCCCTCTCTAACAAAGTGCCTCAGGGCCGAAGAGATGTCACAAGATGACCCAAAAGGCGGATTTCGAGTCCCAGCCGGGGCGGCCTGTCTCCTTTTGAAAAGGGCTAATTCTGACAAGGTTTGGGGATGGCGGGTCGGGCGCGGGACGAGGTCGAGCTGGAGCAGCTGAGCGAGCAGATTCGCTATCACGAAGCGGCGTACCGGGCGGGGGCGCCCGAGATCACCGACCCGGCGTTCGATGACTTGGTCGAGCGCTACCGCGAGCTTGCCGATTCGCTCGGCGTCGACCCGGTCGAACGACTCGATGCGCAGCCGGGGGAAGATCACACCGCAGGCTTCGAGACCGTGGAGCACCGTGTACCGATGCTCTCGCTCGAGAAGCTATCGCCGAACCGGCGCGACAGCAGCGGCGCGCCAATGCCGATTTCGGATCAGCTTGCGGCATGGTTTCGGCGACGAAGAAAAGAGCTCGAGGTGGAGGCACTCCCGGTCCTCGTGGAACCGAAGGTCGATGGGATTTCGGTGTCGGTTCTCTACGCCAACGGTGCGTTGAGGCGCGCGGTGACCCGAGGCGATGGCCGCAAAGGTGATGTGATTACCAAGCAGGTCGCGCAGCTCGGGACGGTGCCGATGAAGCTCGCGCGGGCCGGTCGGGGCGAGCTCGAGATCCGTGGAGAGCTCTATTGGCCGCTCGAGGAATTTACCCGCTTCAATGCGACGCTCGATAAGCCGCTCATCAATCCGCGCAACGGCTGCGCGGGAATGATGAAGCGCAAGGACCCGGCCGGCCTCGAAGCGACCGGGATTCGGGCGTTTTTCTATCAGGTGGCGTGGGACCAAGGGGTGAAGCTGCCGCTGACGCAATACGAGACCCTGCAGTGGTTGGGCGACCGCGGCGCCGACGTATACATCAGCGAGGTGTTCAGAACCGACTCCGATGAAGAGGCGCTGCGATATTGTGACGACTATCAGGCGCGGCGGGAGAGCCTGAACTACGACATCGATGGCATGGTCATCAAGGTCGATGACCTCGGTTTGTATGCAAGGCTCGGAGCCACCGGGCATCATCCTCACTGGGGCATCGCGTACAAGTTTGCTCCGGAACGCAAACCGACCAAGTTACTCGCGATCGAAGTGTCCGTTGGAAAATCGGGCAAGCTGACGCCGGTTGCGCATCTCGAACCCGTGTTCGTGTCGGGGACGACGGTCAGCCGGGCTTCGCTTCACAATTTCGTCGAGCTCGAGCGCAAGGATGTCCGGGTTGGGGACACGGTGCTGGTCGAAAAAGCTGGGGAGATCATTCCGCAGGTGGTCGAGGTCGACAGGAGTAAGCGCAAGCGCGGTGCGAGGCGTTTCGTGCCGCCTACGGTGTGCCCGACCTGCGGAACGGAGGCGGTGAGCGAAGAGATCTTCGTTTATTGTCCCAATCCGGTATGCCCAGACCAGGTTCGCGAGCGCCTGCGTCACTTTGCGAGCCGGGGCGCGATGGACATCGACGGGATGGGCGAGGTTCTCGTCGATCAGGTCGTCGACAAGCTGGGCGTGCGTTCGCCCGATGATTTGTTTGGCCTCGACGTCGACGCGCTCGCAGGGCTCGACCGCATGGGGCAAAAGAGCGCGGAGCGAGTGCAAGCCGGACTCGAGGAAGCCAAGCAGCGGGGCTTTGCGCGCGTGCTCCATGGCCTCGCGATTCGACACGTGGGCGAGACCATGGCCGAGGATTTGGCGGCCTACTTCAAGACCGCCGATGCGCTGTTGGAGTTTGCCGGGCGATACGCCGCCGAGGACGAGGACGCGATTGAAACGGTGGCGCCGTCGAAATCGACCGAGCGTGGGGCCATCGAAGGCCTCGCGCGCAAGTCGGCGGACAGCATTTTCTATGAGCTCGATTCGCCGGCGGTCCGAAAGGTGTTTGCAGGCCTGGCGAAGGTGGGCGTGAACCTTTCCGTGAAAGCCGCAGACGTCCGCGCGGTCGAAGCTGTGGCCGGGAAGACCTTCGTGCTGACCGGTACCTTGCCGACTCTCAAACGAATCGAAGCGACGAAGCGCATCAAGGCCGCCGGCGGAAAGGTCTCCGGGTCCGTGTCGAAGAAGACCGACTATGTCGTCGCTGGCGACGATCCTGGCAGCAAGCACGAGAAGGCGCAGACGCTCGGCGTCACGATCCTCGACGAGGCCGCGCTGATCGAGATGCTCGGCGGGGACGGGTGACGCTCAGAGCTGGGGGACCGCGCGCGCCAGGCGACGCAGACCTTCTTCGATCTGCTCCTGCGACGTGGCAAAGCTGAACCGAACGAAGCCCTCTGCCGCTTCTCCGAAGTCGCGGCCCGGTCCCAGCGCCACGTGGGCCTTTTCGAGGATGTCGAAGGCCAAGGTCAACGAATCGCGCCCGAAGTGACGCATGTCGACCAGAACGTAGAAGGCACCGGGCGGATCGATCGGAATGGAAAGGCCCATCTCTCGAAGGCCGTCAATCAGGATGCGCCGTCGAATCGCATATTGCTGGCGCATGTACTCGACGTGCTCGGCGCCGTGCGCCAACGCCGCGATGCCGGCTTGCTGCACGAACTGCGACGTGGAGATGAAGAAGCTCTGCATCAAGCTTTGCAGCGGCCGCATCGCGTTTTCAGGGGCGACGAGGTAGCCGAGGCGGAACCCTGTCATCGCGTAGCGCTTGGAAAAGCCATCGAGCACGTAGCAGTTCTCGGTGAAGCGCAGCGGGGAGGCGACTTGGGCGCCGTCGTAGGTGAGGCCGTCGTAGATTTCGTCGGAGAGGATGGGGATGCCGAGCTCGCTCAGCTCTTGGACGACTTCGCTCGGCTGCACGGCTCCCGTTGGGTTGGCGGGCGAGGCGAGGAAGATCGCGCGCGTCCTCGGCGTGATGGCTGCCCGGACTTTGGAGACATCCATCACGAAGCCGTCCTCGGGACCGGTTGGTACGAGCACCGGCGTGCCGCCGCAAACCGAGATCATGTTTGGGTAGCAAGGGTAGTGCGGCGTCGCGAGGATGACCTCGTCGCCCGGGTCGACCAAGAGGTTCAGACAAAGGAGAATCGCGGGCGAGGTGCCGCTGGTGACGATCACGTGGTCGGGGTTCACAGCAACACCGCGACGCGTTTGGCAGTCTTGCGCGATTGCCTCACGCAAAACGAACAATCCACGGCTGTCGGTGTAGTGCGTTTCGCCCGACACCAATGAGTCGACCGCCGCTTGGACGGCAGCGGGCGGCGCGTCGAAGTTCGGCTCTCCAACCCCGAGCTGAACGATCGAGGTGCCCGCGCGCGCCATGGCCATCCCACGCTCCATGACCTCCATCGCCAGGAACGGCTCCACCTCTCGTGTGCGCTTCGCAAACATGGGGACACGCTCTACGGTCCTAACTGTCCGAGATCTAGTCGCTTCTCAGGCAAAGATCGCAGCGCCCTCGACGAGCCGCTGCGATCTTTGCCTGAAAAGCCTTGGAATGTCGGGTGATTACGGGTATGGAGCGTGTCCCCTATGGAGTCGCTTGTCGTTACCGTGATTGGGAAGGATCGGCCCGGGCTGGTCGAGTCCGTGTCGGCTGCGGTCGAGGAGCATGGTGGGAGTTGGGTGGAGAGCCGGATGTCCCGCTTGGCCGGCGAGTTCGCAGGCATTCTTCGGGTGAGCGTGCCAGCGGCGCAGGCCGACGCCCTGGCCGGGGCGCTCGAAGCGCTTCGGGCCGACGGGCTTCGCGTGGTGGTCGAGCGCGGCTTCGAGGAGACCGGCGAAGAGGGGCATCTCATCGTCCTCGAGCTCATTGGCAGCGACCGGCCTGGCATCGTTCATAAGATCTCCGAGGCGCTCGCCGCACGCGGGGTGAACGTCGACGAGCTCAACACGGAATGCGAAGGAGCCCCTTGGTCGGGTGACACCTTGTTCAAGGCGATGGCCCGGCTTCGCGCGCCGAAGGGACTAGACCTCGATCAGCTTCGAGAAAGCCTCGAGGCGATCGCCGCTGACCTGATGGTCGACATCAGCATCGGCGAGGCAGACTAGCGCGTTCGCCCGCGCGCGAGGATATCGGCGGAGGAGCTGCCTGGCCGCGCGGGCCTTTTCTTCCGCGGTCATCCACATTCGAAGCGTTGCGAAACGGTACATGGTGCGGATGTTCGGAAAGAGCGCCAGGTAGATCTGCCACGAGCCCTCGTAGGCGCTTGCATCGAGCGCGAACGCGAGCTGCTCTTCGCCAACCGAGGAGGTTGCGTCGGTGACGCGCGTGGCCACGAGGGCTCGAACGAGACGATCGACTGCGTGCCCTCGCGCCTGGCCGATCTTGCTGCCGTGCGGATTGAACGAGCCGCGGCGGCGGGTCCAACTCTTTCGCCAGCGCTGGTCCCAGGCGTACAGCAGAGTGTTGTCGAAGTGAGCGAGTGCGATGAGCCGGCTCCAGCGCATGCACTGCTGAACGGTCCCGCTCGCTCGAAGATTGATTTCGGGCACTTCGTCGCGCGAGATGGGTGCGCGCCGCGTTCCAAACCGCGCGTCGAGCCAGGCAAACTCAGTTGGGAAATCGTTGGCCGCGATCTGCAGCGGGTAGCTCGGCTGCTGTCCGAGGTCGAGGGCGATGTCCTTGAGGTCGTCGAAGACCTGAAACGACGCCAAGAGATGGCCCCAACGCCGAATCTCGTCGGTGTACTTGGCCGGGTCGAGGCCGAGCAAGCGCGCGCGGAGGTCGAGCCAGAGCATCATGACCATGTTGTTCTTGCGATAGAAGTGCCAGGCCGTGTCCTGCACGCGCATCCGGTCAGCGCGATGTTCGCGCGCGCTGCAGCAAAGCTCGGCTTCATCGAGGTAGGTCTGGAAGCAGTGGTGCAAAAAGAGGTTCGTGGCGTTCACGGTCTCGCGGTTGGAATCGGCGAACAGCGAATCGATGGTTGCGGCCACCTGATCGAGCGCGTCAAACAGCTCCGACAAGGTGATTCCAAACTTGGTCCTGTGTGCGTCCGGCCAGATACCGAGCTTGCGAAGGTGCGAGAGAGAGAGATCGCGGAGTGGACGCTCGGCGGTATCGTCTCGGTAGAGCGACCTCAGCAGCTCGCCCGCTGCGTCGTGTCCCCCAACCGCAGCTGCGAGCTCGTCGAGGAACTCGTCTGCCAACTGCATGTAAAGAAACGCGACATCGGCGATCGCGACTGCGGTCGAGACCGGCGAGGCAGAGGCGCCCTTGAACGCGAAGTTGTCGACGAGCGGGCCGATCTGTTCGATCGCCGAGAAGGTTTCGCGAAGCCGCGGGTTGTCGAGGACCACGCTTGGTACGAGCTTGCGAATCCTTCGACGCCTCAGCCAGTAGACGGGAAGGATGGCACCGTGGCGAAAAAAATCACGGCTCTGGGCTGCCTTCTCGGCGAGGATCGACTTGAGCGAGCGGCTGCCGCGCAGCTCCTCCCATTGCCTGGTGATGCGCGCGACCTCAGCAGCCGTTCTTCCGTCTCCGTCGGCGCACTCGGGCTCGGGGTGAAGGAGGAGAGCCGTCTCATAGCGAAGGCGCACTTCTTCCGAACCCAGCTCGTCTCGGACGGCGTCTCCAAGCTGTGCCTCCCAAACGCGAAGCTTGGCTCGAAGCGCCCGCGCGTTCGAAGGACCCTCGGTGTGAAGGAGGGCGAGGCGAGCGCTCAGCACGCCCTCGAGCTCATGCGCGAGCGAGCCTCCGCTGCCCAGGTCGACGCGCATGTACGGGTGGCGGGCGAGCACGCCTTCGATGCGTCGCAGCACGAGCCGTTCGTGGGGCTCGAAGGAAGGCATCGTGATGGAGGCGAGGACGGTCATGGGGGGACGGCGGTTGTGACACGCCTCGGCTGGAGGCTCCAATTCCCGCTCCCGGGGTGTTAGGGTCACTGTCTAGACGATGACAGGCAAGGGCCAAAAACCGAGCTGGCGAGCGCCTTTTCGCCGTGTTGCGATGGCGACGGAGAACGCCCTCGAGCTCGTGCGGCTCGGACATTTCACCGACCCGGAACACGCGCCATACAAGGTGGCCTACCAGATGCGGATTGCGCGCCTGCGACGCTACGGGGGGGACGACTACCGGCCGACGGTCGCCGCGCCCTTGCTCTTGATTCCGCCGCTCATGGTCACCGCGGAGATTTACGACGTCGCACCGGACATCAGCGGCGTGACCGCGTTGACGCAGCTGGGGCTCGACGTCTGGGTCGTCGACTTCGGCTCCCCCGAGCAAGAAGAGGGCGGCATGAAACGCACCCTCGACGATCACATCAAGGCGGTGAGCGAGGCGATCGACTGGGTGCGGAAAGCCACCGGTCACGACGTGCATCTCGTTGGGTACTCCCAGGGCGGGATGTTCGCGTATCAGACCGCGGCCTACCGAACCTCCGATGGCATCGCGTCCTTGGTGACCTTTGGAAGCCCCGTCGACATTCATCGGAACCTTCCGATGATCCAAGACAGCATCGCGGGCCGTATGTTCGAGCTTGCGCAAGGCGCCTTAGACGCGCCCCTCGACAAGCTCGAAGGCCTGCCCGGCTTCTTGACGAGCACCGGTTTCAAGCTCCTCGCTGCGCACAAGGAAGTTGGCCAGCTCATGGACTTCGTTCGGAAGCTGCACGACCGGCAGGCACTCGAAAAACGCGAAGCACGGAGGAGGTTCCTGGGTGGAGAAGGCTTCGTGGCCTGGCCCGGCCCAGCGCTCAAGAAGTTCATCGACGAGTTTGTCGTGCACAACCGGATGCTCTCCGGTGGCTTCGTCGTCGACGGGCGCACCGTCACACTCGCGGATATCACGTGCCCCGTTCTGTTCTTTGTCGGCGAGCGGGATTCGATTGCAAACGAGTCCGCGATTCGCGCGATCCGCGGCGCGGCTCCCAACGCGGAGCTCTTCGAAGTCGCGATGCGAGCCGGGCACTTCGGCCTCGTCGTTGGCAAGCAGGCCATGTCGTTCAGCTGGCCGACCGTTGCCGCCTGGGTGCGCTGGCGGGAAGGTG
>CAMYMX010000025.1 GCA_947259605.1 uncultured Polyangiaceae bacterium
TGAACGCGATCGACAATCCAAACGCGCACATCAAGGGCGACTTCAGCGTGGACGAGATGCTCGAAGAGCCCTACATCAGCTCGCCGCTCCGCAAGAGCTTCTGTCCCCCACTTTCCGATTCGGCCGCGGCCATCGTGCTTGCCGTCGGGGACCGCGCCAAGGAGCTCGTAAAGAGGCCGGCATGGATTCGCGGTATCGATCATCGGACCGAACCGCACGCACTCGGCCAACGCGACCTCACGACATCGCCGTCCTCCAAGCTTGCTGCCGAGAAGGCGGGCCTCGTGCAAGGAAAGGTCGACTTGGCGGAGCTTCACGCACCTTTCGCCCATCAAGAGCTCATCTTGCGGGAAGCGATGGGCCTCGGTAACGAGGTGAGCATCAATCCCTCGGGCGGCGCTTTGGCCGCCAACTCGCTGATGACCGCCGGACTGATTCGCTTCGGTGAAGCGGCCGGGCGCATTCTCTCTGGAGATGCCGGTCGCGCTCTGGCGCACGCCAGCAACGGCGTTTGCCTTCAGCACAATCTGGTTGCCATTTTGGAGGGTGAGTAATGGCTGAGCCATGTGCAGTCATCGGGATTGGCCAGACCAAGCATCGTGAGAGCCGTCGCGACCTTTCGATTCCCGGCCTGGTCCGCGACGCCGCGCTCCGCGCGCTGCAAGACGCGGACATGACCTGGAAAGACATCGACTCGATCGTGATCGGGACCGCTCCGGACATGTTCGAAGGCGTCATGATGCCCGAGCTCTGGCTGTCGGACGCACTCGGCGCCGCTGGGAAGCCGATTTTCCGCGTGCACACCGCCGGCTCGGTCGGTGGCTCGACCGCCGTGGTAGCCGCACACCTCGTTCAAGGCGGCGTTCACGAGAAGGTCCTCACCCTGGCATTCGAGAAGCAGAGCGAGTCCAACGCCATGTGGGCGCTCTCGCCGGCCATTCCGTTTCAGCCTCAGCTCGTTGCCGGTGCCGGCGGCTACTTTGCGCCGCTCATGCGTTCGTACATCCGGCGTGCAGACGCCCATCCGGACACCGGCTGTATGGTAGCCGTGAAGGACCGGCAGCATGGCTTGCTCAACCCGAATGCCCACCTCCACCTCGACCAGACGTTCGAACAGGTGAAAGCCTCACCGATGCTCTGGGATCCCATTCGCTATTCGGAGACCTGTCCCTCCTCCGATGGCGCCGTGGCGATGGTCCTCGTGAGCGAGAAACACGCAGGACGAGTGAAGAACCCGGCCTGGGTGAAGGGCACGTCCGTCCGAACCGAACGCACGTTCTTTGCCGGGCGTGACCAGGTGAACCCTGCCGCGGGCAAGCTCAGCGCCAAAGACGTCTACGACGAGGCAGGCATTCGCAACCCGCTCAAAGAGATCGACTGTGCCGAGGTCTACGTCCCGTTCTCCTGGTTCGAGCCGATGTGGCTCGAGAATCTAGGCTTCGCTGAACGAGGCGAGGGCTGGAAGATGACGATGGAAGGGAAGACCAAGATCGGAGGCGAGATGCCTTGGAACATGTCCGGGGGCGTCATGTGCACAAACCCAATTGGCGCCAGTGGCATGCTCCGATTTGCCGAAGCCGCGCGCCAGGTGCGCGGCACGGCAGAACGGCATCAGGTCGACGGTGCGAAGGTCGCGCTCGGCCACGCCTACGGAGGCGGCTCGCAGTTCTTCGCGATGTGGATCGTGAGCTCGGAGCGCTGAGCGGGAGACACGATGGAATATAACCTTGCAGATCTTTACGAGGCGATCGCGGACGCGGTTCCGGACAACGTGGCACTGGCCTCGGGCGACGTTCATCACAGCTACGCAGAGCTCGATAAGCGGGCCAACCGTTTGGCGCACTATTTCACATCACGCGGTATTGGTCCCGGCGACCACGTGGGGTTGCATCTCTTCAACGGGCACGAGTTCGTCGAAGCCATTTTGGCACTGTTCAAGATCCGAGCGGTAGGGATCAACATGAACTACAGGTTCGTCGGACCCGAAGTGCGCTACATGATCGAGAACGCCGACCTTGTTGGGGTGATCACCCAGCGCCGCTTTCTGCCGGTGATCAACGAGGCGATGGAGGGTCACGAGCCGCTCAGGTCACTCATCGTGATCGAAGATGGTGCCGATGCGACCACCGACCAAGAGTCGATCGAATACGAGGCGGCGCTCGCACAGGGCTCTGAAGAGCGTGATTTCGGGCCCAGGTCTGGCAAAGACCTCTACATCATCTACACCGGTGGGACGACGGGGATGCCCAAGGGTGTCATGTGGCGGCACGAGGACTTGTTCTTCACCGGGCTTCAAGGCGGTTCGCCAGGTGGTGACCCGGTCGAATCGCCAGAGCAGCTGATCGAGCAGGCCAAAGAGGGCTGGTACACCGTCACCATGCTCCCCTGCGCGCCCTTCATTCACGGTGCCGCTCAGTGGACGCAGTGGATCTGCCACACGACGGGTGGGAAGCTCGTGCTTCAGCACGGCCCAAGCTTCGACGCGAAGCGCATTTTGTCGCTGATTGCCGAAGAGGACGTGTCGACCATTTCGCTCGTAGGCGATGCGATGGCAATTCCTCTGGTCGAGGAGCTCAGAGACGGCGATTACGACATGTCGAACCTGGCGGTCATCGCATCCGCCGGCGCGATCCTCTCGGCGAGTATCCAGGAGGAGCTCGAAGCACTCCTTCCAGACGTGATGATCATCAACAGCTTCGGCACGAGCGAATCGGGCGACCTCGGTCGCGCTGCGGGCGATGAGGAAAGCCACGAGAACCGCCCCTCTTTCTACATGGGTGACGAGGTCACCGTGCTCGACGAAAACGGCGAACAGATCGAGCCAGGGTCGGGCAAGACCGGCATGGTTGCCCGATCGGGCCGACTGCCCATCGGCTACTACAAAGACCCCGAGAAGACGGCGGAGCGATTCAAGGAGTTCAAAGGGAAGCGCTGGGTCGTGCCCGGAGACTTCGCCACCATCGAAGAAGACGGTCGCATCACCTTCCTCGGTCGCGGCAGCAAGTGCATCAACACGGGGGGGGAGAAGGTCTTCCCCGAAGAAGTGGAAGAAGCCTTGAAAGCGCATCCTGACGTCATCGACGCGCTCGTTGTGGCGGTTCCAGATCCTCGCTTCGGGTCCAAGGTCGCTGCGGTCTTCAATACGCGGGGCAATCAAACGCTCTCTCTCGACGAGGTACAGGAGCACTGCCGCAAGCACATCGCCGGGTACAAAGTTCCTCGGCAGATCACCATTACCGAGACGGTTTCCCGCATGCCGAGCGGAAAGCCGGACTACAGGTGGGCGGAGGAGATCGCCCGACATCAGGCAAGCGCTTAGACCTGCGCGAACAAGTCCCAGCATCAGAGGAACCATGTCAGCAGCACAAGACGAAGAGGAGCTTTTTCCTGGCTATCCGCGCGGATGGTTCGTCGTCGGCTTGTCGACCGAGCTCGCAGCGGGCGACGTCAAACCGATCAGATACTTCGGCAGGGAAATGGTCATCTACCGTGCCGAAAGCGGCGCGGCGGTTGTGCACGACGCGTTTTGCCCTCACCTGGGCGCGCACCTCGGGCACGGTGGCAAGGTGGTCGGCGAGACGATTCAGTGCCCGTTTCACGCCTGGCGGTTCGACGCGACGGGCAAGTGCGTAGAGGTTCCCTACGCCAAACGGATTCCGCCACGCGCCTGTGTGAAAAACCGCCCAGTGCAGGAGCACAACGGTTTGATCTTCATGTGGAACGCTCGCGTCGAAGACGAAGAGCCGACCTGGGAGATTCCCGACATCCCCGAGTACGGCAGTGAAGGCTGGACCGACTGGGGCGCGGAGTTGATCGACATCAAGACGCACCCGAAAGAAATCGTCGAGAACCTGGCGGACAAGGGGCACTTCGGTCCTGTGCATGGCACCTGGGCCAACGAATTCGGCAACGAGTTCAAGGACCACATCGGCATTCAGAGGGTGAAGGGAGTCGCCTATCCGCGCGGCGGAGGCGAAGATCACTTCGAGCTCCAATCCACGTACTACGGACCCGGCTACATGCTCACCAAGATGCAAAGCGTGCTGCCGAACATCATGCTTCTGTGCCACACGCCCGTCGATGAGGACCGCGTTCACGTTCGGATCGGCGCGATGATCGACATCTCGAACGTCAAAGAGGGAAAGGATCAGTTTCAGGAAGGGTACCGCGAGAACATCATCGTCGGCTTCAAGGAAGACATCGCGATTTGGGAAAACAAAAAGTATCGGACGCGGCCGATTCTCTGCGATGGTGATGGAGATGTGGGAGCCCTGCGCCGCTGGTATCAGAAGTTCTACATGCCCCAGGCAGAGGTTGGATATTGAACATGGATGATCGAGCCAAGCGCATCGTTGAAACGGCCGTTGCACTCGCGGAGCGAGACGGATACCAGGCGGTTCGGCTGCGGGACGTCGCGGCCAGTGCCCAAGTTGCGCTCGGCACCGTCTACAAGCGCTTCGCCAGCAAAGAAGAGATCCTGATTGCGGCGCTCGAGCAGGAGAGCGAAAAGCTCGTGGCCAAGATCGGCAAAAAGCCGGTTCCCGGAGAAGGCCCGCGGGAACGCGTGCACTTCGTCTTCTCGGCGCTCACCAAAGGGCTTTTGCGTCGGCCCAATCTCGCCAAGGCCCTGGTTCGTTCATTGGCCTCCGGTGACCCGAACATCACCGAGCGAGTCGCTAGCTTCCATGCGCTCATCACAGCAATGGTCATGGCTGCGATTCGCGGCGAGGCTGCGTCCGAGCAAACGGAGTGGGGCGGGGACGTCGACGAGCGCGAGCGGACGATTGCTTCGATCCTGCAAAACGTTTGGTTTGCTTCCTTCGTTGGCTGGGCCGGTGGATTGCATGAGGCATCACAGCTTCTCTCCGACATCGACAAGACCACAGAGCTCCTCTTGACGGACTAGGCGAGGGCGCATCGACTCTGCTCAGCGATTTCGATGGGTGCTGCCTTGTCCGAAGGGCTGCGAGAACGCACTCGCGCAGGAGATCAAGGACCTGGACATCGAGGTTGCCAACGTGCGTCCGACGGCGGTGCATGTGATCGCGAGTGTGCAGGAAGGCTACCGCCTCTGCTTGTGGTCACGCGTGGCGTCGCGGGTTCTACTCCCGCTGCTGGAGCTGGATGCCGACGATGACGCGGCGCTGTACGAAGCTCTCCGAGCGGTGCCCTGGTGGGAGCATTTCGACGCCACGCAGACCTTTGCCATAGGTACCTCTCAGGCCCCGAAGAGTACCTTTCCTTCGCACTACTGGGTGCAACGCGCGAAGGACGCCATCGTCGATAGCTTTCGAGACCATTCAGGCTCGCGTCCGAGCATCGACAAGAAAGCTCCTTCGATTCGCCTTCACCTCCATATCGGCGAACGGCACCATGAGCTCGCTCTCGATTTCTCCGGGGAGGCGTTGCACCGGCGTGGTTACCGCAAAGCGGGAGGTAAGGCGCCTCTTAAGGAAAACCTTGCCGCGGCAATTCTCTACCTCGCCGGATGGCCGGAGGCGGCTCGCCAGGGGCTATCACTCATGGACCCCACCTGCGGCTCCGGCACGTTCTTGATCGAGGCCGCCTTGATGGCCACCAACTGTGCGCCGGGGCTGCTGCGCGAGCGCTTCGGCTTTGAACACTGGCTCAAGCACGACGCTTCCGCATTCGCGGCCGAGCGGGATGCAGCGCTGACAGCGCGAAGGGCGGAATGCTTGGGCAGAATCTTCGGCTGCGACGCATCCGAGCAGGCGCTCTCCTACGTTCGGGAGAACCTCGAGGCTGCAGGCGTCGAACAGCACGTTTCCCTGGCGGTCAGAGAGCTTTCCGAAGTCGAAAGACCAACCGACGCGGGCATCTTGGTGTGCAACCCGCCCTACGGTCACCGGCTCGGCGACGAGGGCACACTCTTTTTGTTCTATCAGGCGCTAGGAGATGCCCTCAAGCGCGCCTTCGACGGATGGACCGCCTACGTGTTCGCCGCGCACGGGGGCAACCTCAAACACCTCGGCCTCCGGCCCGCGCGCCGTCACGTGCTCTACAATGGCGCGATCGAATGTCGACTGGTGGAGATCCCCGTGCGTGGAGCGACAGGGGGAGAGTCTGCCAAGCCGCCCGCCTGGCGAAAGCCCAGCGAAAAAGCTTCGATGTTCGCCAACCGGATCAAGAAGAACAAGAAGAAGTGGGGGCGCTGGGCAAAGCGCAACGGAATCGAGTGCTACCGAATCTACGATGCCGACATCCCCGAATACCACGTCGCTGTCGACCGCTATGGGCCGAAAGCCGTCGTTCACATCTTCCAGAAAGAACGTGACGCGGACGACGATCGCGCCAAGCAACGCGTGCAAGATGTCCTGCTGACACTCCCCGAGGCCCTTGGAATCGACCCCGGCGACCTGGTGGTGAAGGTCCGGCGCAAGCACGAGCAAGGCGACCAGTACGCGCGCATCTCACAGCAAGAGAGCGACATGGTCGTGAGCGAAGGCGACCTCCGCTTCGTGGTCAACGTGGAAGACCGAATCGACACCGGCCTCTTTTTGGATCACCGTACGGTCCGCGCCTACGCCCAGGAGCACTGCAAGGGTATGCGTATGCTCAATCTCTTTGCATACACCTGCTCGGTCAGTGTGGCGGCAGCCGTCGGCGGAGCCAAGCAGACGAGCAGCATCGACCTGTCCAACACCTATCTGGACTGGGGCAAGAAGAACTTCGAAGCCAACGGCATTGACCCTGCAAAGCACCGCTTCATCCGAGACGACGCCACCCGCTGGATAGCAAGAGACCGGAACAGCTACGACTGGATCTTCATCAACCCGCCCACCTTCTCGCGCTCCAAGATGAGCAAAGGCGCCTTCAACATCCACAAAGACCACAAGAGCCTGATCGAGGACGCCATGAGCTCGCTCGACAGGAAGGGAGAGCTGCTCTTCACGACCCATGCGCGAGCCTTCGAGCTCGACGAAGCGATCACCCGCCGCTTCCGAGTCGAAGACGCGACCAAGGAATTCGTGCCGCCCGACTTCGTGCGATACCCGTTTCAGGCGTTCCGCATCACGCGTCGAGCTTGAAGACACGTATGGCGTTGTCGCGAAGGAACTTTGGCCAGACCTGGTCTTTGAAGGGCACGTTTTGTAGTTCGGTCAAAATGCGCTCGAGGGAGAGACCCATCGGGAAGTAGCCCGCATACATGATCTTGTCGGCGCCGCGCGTGTTCGCGAAGTCGACGATCGCCTTCGGGTAGTGCTTTGGGGCGAACGCGCTGGTGCTGTAGTAGAGGTTCGGGTACTTGAGCATCAGCTTGACCGCGAGGTCGACCCAGGGCTCGCCCCCGTGGCGCATCACGAACTTGAGCTCCGGGAAGAACCAGCAGACCTCGTCGATGTGCTCGACCTTTTGCGGCGCCATCGGGATGCGCGGGCCGGGGACGCCAACGCAGAGGCAAATCGGGATGTCCAGGTCAACGCAGGTTGCGTAGATCGGGTAGTACTTTTTGTCGTTCAGCGGGACCTGTGGGCAGAGGCCCGAAGGAAATCCCGTCACCGCCCGGAGGCCATGGTCCTTGTGAAGCTGCCGAATCCGCCGTACTTCGTCCATGCCGTTGTTCGGATTCGCACCGTAGGAGGGAAAAAAGCGATCCGGGTGCTTTTGGCACGCTTCCAGGTTCGTCGAGTTGGGGCCGGAAATCCCCAGCATTGCCCGCTCGACGCCCCATTTGTCCATTTCCCCAATCGCGTACTGGACATAGTCCTTCTGATCGCCGATTTCCGGGATGTCCTTGAACATGTACTGTGCCGGCATCTTGAAGGTCTTCCGGCTCTCCTCATCGAGCAGCAGGGGCTTGATGAACTCGTACCAGGCCGTCGGGTCCCCGTCGGGGATGTTCATCATCAGGTCGATGGCTCTGAGACCGGTCGGTATCGGCATGAAATGGCGTCCTTTCGGGGTGCCCCGCGGAGCCCTATGATGGGGAGAGGTCCGCTGGACATCTGCCCGCCCATGGGCTAGAACATGTTCTAGTTTATGGACTGTGGCGGACCATCTGTAAAGCGTTGAATGTAGGCACCATCAATCGCCCGCGGCAAGAGCCGATGGCCCCTGGAGAGAGCATCATGGACGGAGATCATAGCCCCATCCCGACGCGCGACGAGCTGATTCAGCGTGCCCGAGATCTGGCGCCGAAGCTGCAGGAGCGCTCGAAGAAAGCCTGCGAGCTGCGGCGGCTTCCCGACGAGACGATCGCGGATTTCCATCGGCTCGGGTTCTTCAAGGTCGTCCAACCAAAACGCTACGGCGGCTACGAGATGGACCCGTCGATCATCTTCGACCTGCAGCTCGAGCTCGGGCGCGGCTGCGCCTCCAGTGCCTGGGTCTATGGCGTGCTCAACGTCCATTCTTGGCAGCTCTCGCTGTTCTCGGAAGAAGCCCAAGACGAGGTTTGGCGCGAGAACCCAAGAACGCTGATCTCCTCGTCATACATGCCGGTCGCCGAGACGGAGTGGGTTGATGGAGGCGTGAAGCTCAGTGGTCGCTGGTCGTTTTCCAGTGGCTGTGATTTTTGCGAATGGGCATTTCTCGGTGGCTTCGTCCCGACCGAAGAAGGCAAGCCCCCAGACATGCGAACCTTCCTCGTGCCGCGTTCCGACTACGAGATCATCGACAACTGGCACGTGTCAGGTTTGCGAGGTTCCGGCAGCAAGGATGTGGTCGTCGATGGTGCCTTCATTCCCGATCATCGCATGCACAAATTCTCGGACGGATTCAGGCAGAAGAGCCCGGGCAACGAAATCAATCCATCCCCGGTCTACAAGTACCCGTTCGGCCAAATTCACGTGCGTTCCGTCTCGACGCCTGCCGTCGGGGCCGCCTTTGGCGCGCTGGACGCCTACATCGATTTCATGAAGACAAAGGTCTCTCAGGCAACCGGCGGCAAAGCGAAGGACTCGTTCACCAACAGCCTGGTGGCCGCCGAAGCCACGGCAGCGCTCGATCGTGAGGTTTTGACCTTGCGACGCAACTTTGAAGAGATGTTCGGGTATCTCGAAAAGGGAGAAAAGATCCCACTCGACCGACGCGTTCACTTTCGAAACGACTCGGCCCGCGCGGTCCGGGTATCGACCGAGGTGGTCGAACAGCTGTTCGTTGCCTGCGGTGCACGCGCAGCGTTCGAAGACCACCCTGTCAACCGTCACTTCCAAGACATTCACGCGATTCGTTTGCACCATGCAAACGGGCCCGAGGGACCTGCTGCCAATCTGGGTGGCGTTCTCTTCGGCCAGAGCAACTCGGATTTCTTCATCTAGTAGGCATGGATGATGCGGCGAGACGACAAAAAATCGAGCAGCTCGGAGACGAGCTGTTTGATGCCTTGCGGGCACGCCGAACGCTGACGCCACTCACCGATCGCTGGCCGGACATACGAATCGAAGACGCGTACCATGTGTCTCTGCGGATGGTGAATCGCCGTATCGAGGACGACGGTGAGCAAATCATCGGCAAGAAGATCGGTGTCACAAGCCGGGCCGTGCAGGAAATGCTCGGCGTTTTTCAACCAGACTTCGGCTACCTCACGGACAAGATGCTGTATCCCAACGGCGGGCCGATGCCGATCAGCGAGCAGTTGATCCAGCCGCGCGCCGAAGGGGAGATCGCCTTCAAGCTCAAGAAGGACCTCGAGGGGCCCGGCGTCACCAACGACGATGTCCTGGACGCGACCGACTATGTGATGGCCTGTTTCGAGGTCGTGGACAGCCGTGTCCATGATTGGAAGGTCAAAATCCAGGACACCGTCGCCGATAACGCAAGCTGCGGCTTGTTCGTCCTCGGTGACGAGCACGCCGACCCCAAGCGACTCGATTTTCCAAATCTGAAGATGCGGGTCTACAAAAACGGCGAGCTGCTGAGCGAGGGCTTGGGCTCCGCCGCGCTCGACTCGCCTCTCAATTGCGTCAGCTGGCTCGCCAATACCCTCTCGAAATTCGGCATCAGCTTGAATGCAGGTGACGTGGTGCTCTCCGGCTCGTTGGTGCCGCTCGAACCCGTGGTCGCGGGCGACGAGATGCATCTCGAAGTCGAAGGGGTTGGGACCGCTTCCGTGCGGTTCACTTAGGAGAGTAGGCAGAGATGACGACGAAAGTGAAGGCAGCGATCATCGGCTCCGGCAACATCGGCACCGACCTGCTCTACAAGGCGCTTCGCAGCGACATCATCGAGCCGATCTGGATGGTGGGCATCGATTCTGAATCCGTAGGGTTGCGTCGGGCGAAGGAGCTCGGCCTCAAGACGACCGCCGAGGGCGTCAAGGGCATGGAGTCGCACATCGCCGAGGACAAAGTACAGATCGCATGGGATGCGACCAGTGCGTACGTCCATGAGTCGAACAACGAGCTCGTCAAGAAGTACGGTGTGAGGATGGTCGACCTCACGCCTGCCGCCATTGGCCCGTTTTGCGTGCCGCCCGTCAATCTTCGCGAGATGGTCGGGCGCTCCGAGCAAAACGTGAACATGGTGACCTGTGGCGGTCAGGCGACGATACCCATGGTTGCAGCCGTCAGCCGGGTGCAGCCCGTCGAGTACGGGGAGATCATTGCGACAGTCTCGTCAAAGTCGGCCGGGCCGGGGACGCGCAAGAACATCGACGAGTTTACGCGCACCACGGCCAGGGGTGTGGAGGTCGTCGGTGGCGCGAAGCGCGGCAAGGCGATCATCATCATCAATCCTGCGGAGCCGCCACTCATCATGCGCGACACGATTCATTGCCTCACCGAGGACACTCCCAAGCAAGAGGAGATCATCGAATCCGCTCGGCAGATGATCGCCGAGGTTCAGAAGTACGTTCCCGGCTATACGCTCAAGAACGGTCCCGTCTTCGATGGCAATCGCGTGTCGTTCTACATGGAAGTCGAAGGGCTCGGTGACTTCCTGCCGAAGTATGCTGGCAATCTCGACATCATGACGGCCGCGGGCTTGCGGACTGCCGAGCTCATCGCCGAAGAAATCCAACGCGCGGAGGCAGCATGAATCTCCAAGGTAAGAAGGTGACACTTCACGACATGAGCCTGCGCGACGGTATGCATCCGCAACGTCACCAGCTCACGCCCGCGCAAATGATCGAGGTGGCGACGGCCCTCGACGCGGCGGGTGTCCCGCTCATCGAGGTTACGCACGGCGACGGGCTTGGCGGAGCGTCCGTGAACTATGGCTTTCCGGCAGCGAGCGACGAGGAGTACCTCCGAGCGGTCGTACCCAAGATGAAGAGCGCCAAGATCTCCGCCCTGCTGATTCCGGGGATTGGCACGGTCGATCACCTTCGGATGGCCCACGACTGCGGGGTGCAGACGATTCGTGTCGCCACGCATTGTACCGAGGCGGACGTTTCCGAGCAGCACATCGGCCTCGGCGCCAAGATGGCAATGGACACCGTGGGCTTCCTGATGATGGCTCACATGATCGGCCCGCAGCAGCTCCTCGAGCAGGCTAAGCTCATGCAGGGCTACGGCGCGAACTGCCTCTACATCACCGATTCAGCGGGGTACATGCTTCCCGACGACGTGAGCGCAAGGGTCGGCCACCTTCGCCAAAAGCTCGATGCAGAGGTCGAGGTGGGTTTCCACGGTCACCACAACATGCACATGGGGATTGCGAACTCGCTTGCGGCCATCGAGGCCGGTGCCGGGCGCATCGATGGCTCGGTGGCCGGCATGGGTGCAGGCGCGGGGAACACGCCGCTCGAGTCGTTCGTTGCCGTCCTTCACCGGATGGGCGTCGAGACCGGGGTCGACATGTGGAAGCTGATGGATGTCGCTGAAGAGATTGTCTATCCGATGATGACCCACAAGGTCCGCGTCGATCGTGATTCGCTCACGCTTGGCTATGCCGGGGTCTATTCGTCCTTCTTGCTTCACGCGAAGCGCGCTGCCGAGAAGTACGGGCTCAAGTCGACCGACATTCTGGTCGAGCTAGGCCGATTGAAGACCGTGGGCGGCCAGGAAGACATGATCGAGGACGTCGCCCTCGACATGAAGAAGGCCGGAGCCGCAGAGTGACCGCGTGACTGACGACCTGGAGGCATTCCGCGCCGAAGCGCGCGCTTGGGTTCGTGAGAACGCACCAAAGTCGCTCTGGGGAACCAGCGGCAGCGGGCCGTTCGACGGCTACTGGGGCGGGTCCAAATGCAAAGAGACCAACCCCGATATCCTGCGCTGGCGTGACCTGGCCATCGAGAAGTCCTGGACGGCGCCGGCGTGGCCCAAGGAATACGGCGGCGGTGGCCTCAGCCGCGAGCAGGAGAACATCCTCCACGAAGAAATGAAGGCGATCGCGGTGCCGCGTCCGGTAGCGGGGCAGGGTCTCGCGATGTTCGGGCCGGTTCTGCTCGAGTACGGAAACGATGCGCAGCGGGCACAACACTTGCCGGGCATTGCCCGAGGTCAGGTGCGGTGGTGCCAAGGCTACTCTGAGCCCAATGCCGGGTCCGATCTCGCAAACCTGCAGCTCAAAGCGGTGCACGACGGTGACGAGCTCGTGTTGAATGGCCAGAAAGTTTGGACTTCGCACGCCGACCTGAGCGATTGGATCTATTGCCTCACCCGGACCGACCCGAACGCGCCCAAGAAGCAAATGGGCATCTCGGTGATTTTGGTGGACCTCGATACGCCAGGGATCACGGTGCGCCGCATCGATCTCATCAGCGGCTATTCACCGTTCTGCGAAACCTTCTTCGACAACGTCCGCGTGCCGGCCGGAAATCTCGTGGGTGTCGAGAACGAAGGCTGGACGATTGCGAAAGCGATTCTCGGCCACGAGCGCGCCTCAATCGGCCGCTCGATTGCCCGCCAGCCCGGGTCCGCGCAGCGCGAGGTCGTGGCCAGGGCACGCAAGCACTTGGCCTTGCCTGAAGGTGCCATTCCCGATCCGCTTCTGCGTGACGAGCTGGCGGCGCTCGGGATGCTCGAAGAGGCATTCCACCTCACGCTTGGACGCATTCAACAGAGCGCTGAGTCAGGCACGCCCGGGCCCGAAGGCTCGATCACCAAGATCGTGGGGTCGGAGCTCAAGCAGAGGCGATTCGAGCTCGGCATGCAGGTCGCGGGTACGCAGGGCCTCGGTTGGGAAGGGCCGGGCTTCGACGAGGATGACCTTCAGTACACTCGCGATTGGCTGCGATCGCGTGCAAGCACCATCGAAGGCGGCTCCTCTGAAATTCAGAAGAACATCGTCTCCAAGCGCGTGCTCGGCCTCCCAGAGGGGAAGAAATGACAGAGGATAGGGCGCCTTATCTTCTCCTGAACGAAGAGCAGAAGATGCTCTCGAAGACGGCCCACGAGTTTATCCGCGAGCGTGCGCCGGCTGCGCGCATTCGAGCTTTCCGGGATTCGGCGGACAAAGTCGGGTTCTCTCGCCAGCTCTGGAACGAGATGGCGGAGCTCGGCTGGCTTGGTCTGCAGATTCCCGAGCGATACGAGGGCATGGGGCTTGGCTTCTTCGACCTCTCGGTCGTTCTAGAGCAGAGCGGGCGCGAGCTGATGCCCGAGCCTTTCGTCTCGACCTTGTTGCTCGGCACCCAAGCATTGCTCCTTGGCGGCAGCGATGAACATAAGAAGGCCCTGTTGCCTGGAGTGGCCGCCGGGGAAACGCTCATCACCGTCGGCTACGAAGAAGCTGGCGGCCGGAGAGACGCGTCCAAGCCGGTGACGATTGCGAAAAAGTCACGCGATGGCTTCGAGCTCAGCGGCGAGAAGCGACAGGTTCTCGATGGACACCTCGCCGATCGGATCATCGTATCGGCGGCAACCTCCGACACTGGGTATGCGCTGTTCTTGATCGATCCCAGGCAGTCGGGCGTCACGGTCACGCGACAATTTCGCATGGACGGCCTGAACGCCGCCATCGTACGACTCGATCGCGTTCCGGTGAAGAGCGATGCGGTGGTCGGTGAGCTGGATGCGGGCGCGGCCCTCTTGGGGGCGGTTTTTGATCGCGCTTCGGTGGGCCTCGCAGCGCAGATGCTTGGAGCCTCGGAGCAGGCCTTCGCCGACACCATCGACTACATCAAGGAACGCGAGCAGTTTGGCGTGCCCATCGGCTCCTTCCAAGCGCTTCAGCACCGCGCGGTGTCGGTGTACACGGACATAGCGCTGACGCGGTCGGTCGTGCTTGCCGCCGCGAGGGCGATCGACGAGTCACCGAATGAGGTTCCGCGCCTCGCTTCGCTCGCGAAGGCGATGGCTTCGGAAACCTTCATGCACGCGGCGAAGGAAGCGATCCAAATGCATGGCGGCATCGGAGTGACCGATGCGCACGACATTGGTTTTTACATGAAGCGCGCGCAGGCAACCTACATGATGTTTGGAATGCCTTTCCAACACCGGCAGCGTTGGGCGGAGCTTCACGGTTACTAGCGAGAAGCAAGGAAGAGCGAGAACTACGATGAAAAGGTTTGAAGGAAAGAATGTCGTGATCACCGGCGCGGCCGCAGGCATCGGCCAGGCCACGGCCCAGCGCATCGCCGGAGAGGGCGGCAACGTCGCTCTCATCGATATCAATGCCGAGGGGCTGTCGGCCACCAAGCAGTTCGCCGAAGCGCAAGGAGTCAGAGCCTGGGTCTACGAGTGCAATGTCACGGACGGGGCCCGCGTCAAAGAGGTCATCGACAAAGCGGCAGAGGACATGGGTGGTTTCGACACCTTGTGTCACTGTGCGGGGATCCTCCGCACCTATCACACCCACGAGATGACGTTCGATCAGTGGCACGAGATTATCGACATCAACCTCAACGGCACGTTCTACGTGAACCACGCCGCGCTTCCGCATCTCCTGAAGAACCGATTCAGTGCGATCGTGAACTGCTCGTCGACCTCGGCGCTGGGCAGCCACCCCT
>CAMYMX010000026.1 GCA_947259605.1 uncultured Polyangiaceae bacterium
AATCGTCGTCTCGTAGGCGGTCCCAATGTAGTCGCTGAAGAGGACGACCAAGACGATGGCAAAACGCGGCGTGCCTAGCGCCAAGCAACCGACGAGAAATGGCATCGGGCGAGAATATCACAGCGGCGTCCCGCGGATGTCGAGCAGAGCTCGCTCTGGCCGTTTGAGCAGACTGTGCCAACGGCGCCACAGGGATCGTGCCCTGCGGTCACACATCCAAGTGAGTCGGGCCCCGATCGACCGCAAAATTGAGCGGCATGTCTTTTGCTTACTTCCTCGGACATGCCCCGAGCTCATCCCCCAAGCCACTCGACCCTGATGGTCCTGAGAGAGCGGCTTTTGCTGTGGATGTGGAAGCACGGCTGGGTCTCCCGGCCGCTCTGAGCCACCCACCCCAACCGTCGTGATACCGTCGCCGCTCATTGGAGGAGCGGATGCGCGCGGCGTGGTACGAAAAGCAGGGGCCCCCGAACGAGTCACTCGTCGTTGGAGAGATGCCCGAACCGACTCCGGGCGCAGGCGAGCTTCGCATTCGAATCGCCGCGTCCGGAGTGAATCCGGGCGACGTGAAGAAGCGACAGGACACATTCGGGGTTGGGATGCCCTACCCGCGCGTGGTGCCGCACAGCGACGGGGCAGGAACCGTCGACCAAGTCGGGGACGGCGTCGACGCCCAGTGGATTGGAAAGCGCGTTTGGTGTTTCGGCGCCCAGAGCTATCGACCCTTTGGAACCGCCGCCGAGCTATGCGTCGTTCCTGAGGCGCAGGTCTCCGGGTTGCCGGCGAATGCGAGCTTCGAGCAAGGCGCGCTCCTCGGGATCCCCGGGCTCACCGCACATCGGGCGATTCATGCGGGCGGCTCGGTCGAAGGACGCACGGTTCTAGTCCAAGGCGGCGCGGGGGCAGTTGGCGCCTGCGCCGTCCGACTTGCGCGGCTGACTGGCGCTACCGTCATCGCCACGGTGCAGCGCGCGGGCCAGTCGGACATCGCGAAAGAAGCCGGAGCGCACCATGTCGTGCGGGCCGGAGAAAATACCGTCGACCAGGTGACGGCCCTCGCACCGGACGGCGTCGACCACATCGTCGAGGTAGCCTTCGCGGCAAATATCGCCGTCGACGAACAGATGCTCAAGCTCGGCGGCTCCATCGCGGCCTATGCGAGCAACGCGCCAGAGGCGACGATTCCTTTCTGGCCCCTGGTGTTCAAGAACGTCCGTGTGTTCTTCCTCGGCAGCGACGACTTCCCGCTCGAGGCCAAACGCCAGGCTGCGCAGGACTTGAGTACCGCGATGGAGCAAGCCTGGGTCGGCCTACCAATTGGCGCGCGATTTGGGCTCGAGGACGTCGCAGAGGCTCACGCATTCATCGAAGAACGTCGGGGACCGGGCCGCGTGGTCGTCGTCTTGTAGTAGCGGGACGGGGAGGCGCGGCGGCAGCGGTGTTCCAGCCGGCTCAGCGTTGCTGCTCCTGCATCTTCTTCATCCACTCTTCGCGCATCTTCTCGGCCTCTTCTTTCGTGGTCGGCATCTTCATGTTCGACATACCCTCCGGCATGTCGGGCACCTCGGTCACCTTGTAGCTGGGCGGAACCGCAAACTTCCCCGCAGCGACTTTCTTTTCTTGCATCCGGATCACTTCCAGGCCGCTTTGCTGGCCACCTTTGTCGTTGGACAGCATTTTCATGACGAACCCGGGCTTGAAGCCGTACTCCTTCTCCATGACTTGGGTCCATCCGCTCGACGAGCTCTTCCCGCCATCGCCGCCAAACGAAAAGATTGTCTGCCAAAGCCTCGCCGGGTACCGGTCACTCAGCCAGAGCTCGGCCGTGGTCCCCTCGTCCTTGTCGATGACGCGGAGGTGGCGGGTGCTCTGCCCTGCCACCGTGTCCGTCCCGAGCTTCTTCACCTCGACGTTCGCTTTCTTGTTGTTCTGCTTTTCCGATTGGCTCTGGGCCATTTTCGTGATCGTGTCTTTTGGAATCTTGGCGGCTTGTTTTCGGTCGTGGTCGAGCGCGTAGTCGTACTGGCCTTTGGCGGGCTTGATGTACGAGGCACGATTCGCCTTCCCCTTGGCGCTCTTCGCCGAGGTATCGACGCGCACGTCTCCATTTTTGGCCACATGAATTTCGAGTTGAACGGCGCCATTGGACGTGTCGCCGATCGACTTGGCTTCGATTTCGCCCTCGAACGCCAGCGCAGGGGCCGCAGTGGCCAAAACCAGAACACCCATCAACCAGCGCATCCAACACTCTATGGCTGTTCCCCTTTTCGATTCTTCGTCAGCGGTCCGCAAGCTGAAGGCCTGCGACCTGCGCGTCCGGGATACGTGTAAACTGGACGCGCTTCTTGAAGATCAGGATGTGCGCGGTCAGCTCGAGCGCGTTGGCGTGAGGGACCTCGATGTCGATTGGAACTTCGCGCTTGCGCTTGATCGAGTATGCCCGGCCGTGCCAGGCGCCTTCTGCCTCGTCGTACCGGAGCTCTCGAAACACTTCGATGCCTATCGTCTCCGGCCGCCGTTCGCTCCTCACGATGACGCCGTGGTAGCCATCGGCGTGGCGCCGAACTTGGATGATCGCTTCGCCCTCGCCTCGCTGCCAATAGCCCAGGATGTTGGCGTCGGATCTGGGCTGGTCCGCCGCGTAGGCCACTGTGTGGAGGCCACCTAGGATGAACCACCCTGCGAGCAACACGAGCGACACTGTCTTGGATCGTAAGATGGGCCTTCTCCTTTTCGACGACGGGAAAGGTCGAGGATCCCGCAAACGGAGTGCTTTTGCACTAGAAAAATGAAATCCATGGCCATTCGAGTCAGATCGCGAATGTCGTCGATCTCACAACGAGACGTTGCGACGCGTCCTTCCCGCGGCGTAGCATCGCCGCCGTGAAGAAGATCATTCGGGGAATCGGCTGGGCCCTCGTCGCCGTTCTAGCTCTCGTCTTCGTCGTCGGTGGCATTGCCTGGCTGCGACTCCATCCCTCACCGCCTGGGCTTCAGGTCTGGACCAACGGGCGAATCCTCACCATGGACGCCGAGGGCACGCAGGCGACGGCACTCGTCATGGAAGACGATCGAATTGTCGCGGTCGGCAGCGATCGTGACGTGCAGAGTTGGCTGCCAAACGCGGACGTCGTGCTCGATCTCGATGGGCGTACGGTCGTCCCTGGGTTCATCGAAGCGCATGGCCATTTTCCAGGAGCCGGACTCGTCGCGGTTGCGGCGGACTTGAACAGTCCTCCCATCGGCACCGTAAGGACAATCCCAGAGGCGCTCGACGCGCTCAAAGAGACGAACGCGGACCAACCCGGAGATGGTTGGCTGATCGGCTTTGGCTACGACGACACCATGCTCGAGGAACAGCGACACTTCACGCGCCAAGATCTCGACAGCGTCTCTACGAACCGCCCGATCCTCGCCATGCATATTTCGGCGCACATGGCCGTCGTGAACTCCCTGGCCCTCGAGCGGTTTGGCATCACCGCACAAACGCCGAATCCCCCCGGCGGGGAAATTCGCAAGGATGCGGAAACCGGGGAGCCCACCGGCCTGCTTCTCGAGACCGCCTCACGCCCCCTTCAGCTCGAAGCCCTTAACATGCCGCCGCTTCAGCAGATCGCCGTCGTCCGTTCGGCTGCGGCTCTCTACGCCGCGCAAGGGTTCACGACCGTCCAGAACGGTCTCGCGACCCTCGTGCAAATCAAAGGAATGAGCGGCGGCTCGAAGCTCGGTCTGATCCCGCAGCGATTGGTGATCTGGCCGAAGGACGAGCTCGGCCTCGAGGTGGCGGAAGGCAAGCTGGATCTCGGCGCGTACGCCAGCGAGCGCGTACACATCGGCGCCGCGAAGTTCGTGGGCGACGGTTCGATCCAAGGGTACACGGGCTTCCTCAGCGAGCCTTACCACCGACCCGGCGAGCACCAGGCGGACTACCGCGGCTATCCGAACATCGATGCCGACACGCTGAAGACGCAGGTCAAAGCGATTCATTGCTCCGGCCAGCAGGTCGCGGTGCACGGCAATGGGGATGCTGCGATCGATCAGTTTCTCGACGCCTGGGAAGCGGCGATCGGCGCCTGTCCCGCGGAAGACCCTCGGCCGGTTCTGGTGCATGCGCAGATGGCGCGCCCCGACCAACTCGCACGGATGAAGAAACTCGGCGCAACCCCAAGCTTTTTCAGTGCACACGTGTACTACTGGGGCGACCGGCACCGCGACATCTTCCTCGGACCTCAGCGCGCCGCGCGAATTAGCCCGGCGGCGAGCGCGGCGGCCCTCGGGATTCCATTCACGACCCACCTCGATACCCCCATCGTTCCCATCGACTCGATGCTGCAGCTCTGGACACCTGTCGCGCGTGAAACCTCGAGCGGCGAAATCCTGGGCCCCGACGAACGCATCTCCGTCGAACAGGCCCTTCGCGCGATGACCTCCGACGCGGCCTGGCAACTGCGGCTCGAAGAACAGCTCGGTTCGATTGAACCCGGCAAGCTCGCCGACCTCGTGATCCTTTCCAAGAATCCACTCGACGACGGAGATCTCCGTGATATCGAGATCGACCAAACACTCGTCGGTGGCGTGACCATCTACGAGAAGCCTCGCTGAGGGTCGCCCGGCCCGAGCCCAATGACCGATCCCCACCAGACCCGACTTCGAGCCGGTTCCCTCGGACGCATGCTGCGCTTTGGCGTGGTCGGGCTCAGCGGCGTCGTCGTGAATCAGGGCCTTTTGATGCTCCTGCACGGCACATTCGGGGCACCGCTGCTGCTCTCGAGCATCATCGCCATCGAGATCTCGATTCTCACGAATTTCCTGCTCAACCACACTTGGACTTGGCGCCTGCCGCTGCGCGAGCCTGGATTGATTCGCCGGGTCGTTCAGTACCACGCAGCCGCCGTCATGGCGGCGTTCGCGGGCAACGTGATCATCTTGATGGGCGCCGTCGAGCTCTTCGGCGTCGACTACCGAATCGCAAACCTCGTGGGCATCGCCGTCGGAACGGTGATCAACTTCACGGCTGGAGAGGTTTGGATCTTTCGGTCACGGTGAGGGGCGCGTTCTAGCGCTTAGAGTAGACTCCCAGACATGATCGGCAGCGTTCTTCTCTGCCTGGGCGGACTGGGCCTGTTCCTGTTGGGAATGACCGTGCTCACCGACGGCCTCCGCGCCCTGGCGGGCCGTGCATTGCGCCGCTTGCTGAGCCGATTCACCCGGAGTCCGCTCTCTGGCGCGATGACTGGCGCGGTCACCACCGCCGTTGTGCAGTCGTCCAGCGCGACCACCGTCGCGGCGGTGGGATTCGTGGGCGCCGGCCTGCTCACCTTCCCTCAAGCCCTTGGTATCGTCCTCGGCGCCAACGTCGGCACGACGATCACCGGTTGGTTGGTCGCGTTGCTCGGATTCAAGCTCGAGCTCGGAACCGCTGCGATGCCGATTGTGCTGGTCGGCGCACTCATTCGCCTCTTCGCGCGTGGCCGTGCCTCGGCGGTCGGGTTCGCAGTGGCGGGTTTCGGCCTGATCTTCGTAGGCATCTCGCTCTTGCAACAAGGCATGGGCGGTTTCGTCGGCATCATTACGCCAGACAGCTTTCCCGACGACACCTGGGCGGGGCGGCTGCTTCTCGTCGTGTTCGGGATCGGCTTGACGATCTTGACGCAATCGTCAAGCGCCGGCGTGGCGATGGCCTTGGCCGCAGTCAACGCGTCCGCCATGACCGTGCAGCAGGCGGCCGCAGCGGTGATTGGCATGGACATCGGCACCACCGTCACCGCCGTCCTCGCTACCGTTGGCGGGTCTGTCCATGCGAAGCGCACCGGCTATGCGCATGCCATGTACAACGTGTTCGCAGGCGTCGGCGCGTTCATCATCCTCGTTCCATTCATGCACGGGCTCGAACGATTTGCACCGCGACTGCTTGCTTCCGAGCCAGAGCTCGTCCTGGTCGGGTTTCACACATTCTACAACGTCCTCGGCGTGAGCGTAGCCCTGCCCTTCTCAGCCAAGTTCGGGGGGCTCTTGGTTCGACTCGTGCCGATCAAGCCCACGCCGTTTACCCAGAGTCTCGACCGGAGCCTCCGCGATTCGCCCGCCGCGGCCATGGACGCGCTCGGCACGACACTTGCGGACCTCACGGCGGGCACATTTGAGCTGGTGCTGCGACTGCTATCGGTGACCCGGGCGCACGGCGTAGAGGCGCGTGTCACGCAACTGCGGCAGGCTGCGAGCGAAGCGCGAGACTACGCGCAAAGCATTCGCAGCTCGCCCGACCAAGGATGGACCAACCATCGGCACTTGTCCGCGATGCACGTGGTCGACCACCTCGACCGCTTGGCAGATCGGTGCGAGGAGTCCGACCGCTGGGCGACTTTGAGAGAGGATCCGGAGCTGGCAATCATCGCAAGGCACCTCGAACCCGCGATGAACGAAGTCCGAAAAGCGCTCGTTCACGGAGAACGAACCGTTCGCGAGGAAGGGCTCGAGGCCGCATGGCAAGTGCTTCAAGACCAGGGCCGCGAGTATCGCGAACGGGTGCTCGAGCGGGTTGCCGCCGGAGATTTCAACGCGATCGAAGGCGTCGAACGTCTCGATGCCGCACGAGGTGCACGACGCGTCGCGTACCATGCCTGGCGAATCGCATTTCACCTCAACCGCTGTCGTGCTCACGACGCACCGGCACAAGAGCCCGAAGCCACTCTCGTCCCTCCTCACGCCGAAGCGGAACCGCCGGAAGCTAGCTAGGCAGCCGGGCGCGAGCCGACGTCGCGCTCGACACAAAGTCGCGAACGTCGTTGACGCGCGGAAACGCAAGCACTACGTTTCGCAGCCGTAAGCAACACGAGGAGACGTTCCAATGATTGTCGCGCATCTGAGATCCGCACTTGTGGGCTTGGCGTTTTTGAGCGCTGCAGCTCCTGCAGCCGCGGAGAGCCAAGCCAAGCCCAACATTCTCGTCATTTGGGGTGACGACGTCGGCCAGTCGAACATCAGTGCCTACACGATGGGGCTCGTCGGGTACCGCACGCCCAACATCGACCGCGTCGCCGCCGAGGGTATGATCTTCACCGACTACTACGGCGAGCAGAGCTGCACCGCGGGCCGCTCGTCATTCATCACCGGCCAGAGCGTCTTTCGAACTGGTTTGAGCAAAGTCGGGATGCCCGGCGCGGATCAGGGCCTGAGTGCCAGAGACCCCACCATCGCCGAGCTTCTGAAGCCGCATGGCTACGCGACCGGCCAATTCGGGAAGAACCACCTTGGTGACAAGGATGAGATGCTCCCGACCAATCACGGGTTTGACGAGTTTCTCGGCAACCTCTACCACCTGAACGCGGAGGAAGAGCCCGAAAACGCGGACTACCCGAAGAACCCCGAGTTCAGGAAGCGATTCGGGCCGCGCGGGGTGATCCACAGCTACGCCGATGGCCGCATCGAGGACACGGGACCGCTGACCAAGAAGCGAATGGAGACGATCGACGATGAGACCGTCGCAGCGGCCATTCGTTTCATCGAGCAAGCCAACAAGGCCGGGAAGCCCTTCTTCGTCTGGTGGAATGGAACGCGCATGCACTTCCGCACCCACGTCAAGGCAGAGCACCGCGGCATCTCCGGTCAAGACGAGTACGCCGACGGAATGGTCGAGCACGACATGCACGTCGGGCAGCTCCTCGGCCTTCTGGACAGGCTCGGCATCGCAGACGAAACCTTCGTGATGTACAGCACCGATAACGGCCCGCATTACAACACCTGGCCCGACGCGGCGGCGACCCCGTTCCGGGGCGAGAAGAACACCAACTGGGAAGGTGGGTGGCGAGTTCCGGCGATGGTGCGTTGGCCCGACAAGATCGAGGCCGGCTCGGTCTCCAACGAGATCATGCACCACATGGACTGGTTGCCGACCTTCGTCGCGATGGCAGGGGACCCCGACATCAAAGACAAGCTCAAGCAGAAGAAGAAGCGGCGCCAAAAGGGCTTTCGGGTGCACCTCGACGGGTACAACTTCGTGCCCTTTCTCACGGGCGCAGAAGCCAAGGGGCCTCGCAAGGAAATCTTCTACTTCTCCGATGATGGCGATTTGACGGCCCTTCGTTATAACGATTGGAAGGCGGTCTTCATGGAGCAGAAGACCGAGGGAACGTTTCGGGTTTGGATGGACCCGTTCGTTCCGCTTCGCGTGCCTTTGATTTTCAATCTGCGCCGTGACCCTTATGAGCGCGCCGAAATCACGTCGAACACGTACTACGATTGGATGATCGACCGCGCCTACATGCTCTACGCCGCCCAGGCCATCGTCGGCAACTTCCTACAGACGTTCAAGGAATTCCCGCCGCGCCAAAAAGCCGCGAGCTTCACGGTCGACCAGGCCATGGAAAAGCTGAAGCCACAGGCGCACTGAGATTGCCCTAGGCCCATAAATCTAGGGTCCGCTGAACCGCTACCTGCCGCCGAGGCGCTCGTACTCGTCGAGCAGCTCGACGAGGAGCGTGTCCATCCAGTGCTGGGCCTGCGGGCTGCCGAGCAGCGCCGTGAACGCCGGCCAGGTGGCCTCGGCCAAGGCGTCTAAGGGAGGACGTACGTCGACGTCTTCTAGATGGAGGGCTTCGCCGAGGTTCATGCCTTCAGAGTACGCCACTGCGCGATCGATCCAGGCATGGACATCCGCCCGTACATCGGGCATGTCGGCGACGTGCCGCGCCGTCAGCTCCGCGACGACGCCGACATCCTCCAGCAGCGCGTCGTCTGCGGCTCCCACGAGAAAAGCTGGAGACTTCGAGAGCACGAACTTGATGAAGTTGGCGCGGAACTCGATCGATGCCGGCTCGTCGAGCTTGGCGATGGCGAACTCGGCCGCACGCTTCAAGATCTCCTCCGAGCGAGCCGCGAGAAACGACTTGATCTCCGGTTCGATTCGTCTCTCCAAGTCTTCGATGAGCCTTTCAGCCAAGGCACCCGCACTGCCAAGCATTCCGAGGCGCCCTATCGGCGAAACCTTCACCATCAAGCGCGGCAGCAAGGTCGAGAAATCCTTCAGCGCCCGATAGAGGGCGTCGTTGAGCACGGCCTCGGCGGCCTCCCCGCGAAACATGGCTCGAACCCAGTCGGGGTGAACCAGGCCCGGTCGAGCGATCGCGTCTTCGAGCTTGGCCTGCGCGTCTTGGGGCAAGAAACGTCCGAGCGGACGCTCGTCCCCTCTGAGCTCCTGGATGATTACGGGTGCGACGGCCGCCACGATGGGGCGCGAGAGCGCGGTGACGAGGTCCGCGTTCATGAGCTGATCTACAGCGACCTTGGCTGTCTTGGTGTCGATCAGGTCATGAACCGGCGTGAGCAGCAGGAAATCCCAGCTGGCCTCCAAAAGCTGACGCCACTCCTTCTTTGGTTGCTCCCCTTCGGTCAGCCGTCGACGAAGCCATTGCTTCAGCGCAACGCGCTTGTCCGTTTCGGCGCTCATTGAACCGACCCTAGCCCGGGTCACAGGGAGCACAAGCCAAGCGCGCAGGACCTGTAAGAAAATCGGCCGGTGAACATGACGCTTGAGGTAGGCTGAGGCACGATGAGAACCCGATGGATGAGTTGAGTTATCGCTCTGCGTCGGAGTGTCTGGCGGCGCTGCGAAACCGGGACGTCAGCTCTTTGGAGCTCGTCGACGCCTGCATCGCACGCATCGAGGCCTTGAACCCGGAGCTGAACGCGGTGGTTGCAACGGATTACGACCGTGCCCGCGAGACCGCGCGCGCAGCCGACGCCGCCCGCGCGAATGGAGACGCGTTGGGCGTGCTGCACGGCCTGCCGATGACGATCAAGGATTCGTTGGAAACCGCAGGCCTCGTCACGACGTCTGGAGCACCCGAGCTTCGCCATTACGTGCCGGAGGAGGATGCCGTTGCGGTTCACCGCGTCGTCGACGCGGGCGCGATCGTTCTCGGGAAAACCAACCTGCCCATCTACGCTGGCGACTGGCAAAGCTACAACGCCGTCTACGGGCGCACCAACAACCCCTGGGATGTCACACGGACGGTGGGCGGGTCCTCGGGCGGCGCTGCCGCATCGGTTGCCGCGGGCTTCGTGCCCTTGGAGATCGGCAGCGACATCGCGGGCTCGATTCGAACGCCTGCTCACTATTGCGGGGTCTACGGGCACAAGCCGTCGCACGGGGTCGTTCCGGGGCGTGGGCACATTCCCGGGCCGCCGGGAACCAAGAGCGAGGCCGATCTTGCGGTGGTTGGACCGCTCGCGCGAACGGCGGGCGACTTGCAGCTCGCACTCGATGTCATCGCCGGCCCCGACACGCTCCTGCGCGACGGTTGGTCGCTGAGCCTGCCGGCGTCGCGGGCAGACCGTCTCAGCGAATTTCGGGTCGGGTACTGGCTCGACGACCCGCTCTGCCCCATCGATGCCAGCGTTCGGGACGAGCTCGAAGCGACGATCGAGGCGCTTCGGCCGCACGTCAAGCTCGTGGACATCGGCGCGCCGCTTCAGCTGGACCGAATCGTGCCATTGTACGTTCGATTGCTGATGGGGGTGATCGGAGGGGATCTGCCGATGCCGCTTCGGGCGATGGCGCGCATCTTGTTGCCCTACTACGCGTTTTCCGATCGGCTGGGGATCCCGACCGACCTCGTCGCGAAGAATGCCGTGCGCGGCATGCTGCAGTCACACACGAATTGGAACCGTGCGAACGAAGGGCGCACGAAGTTGCGTTGGCAATGCCATGCGCTCTTCAACGACATCGACGTGCTACTGACCCCGATCGTCCCGGTCACGGCCTTTCCACATCAGACCGGAGGCAACCATTTGTCGAGAAGGCTCACGGTCAACGGAAAGAAGCGGCCGTACATGGATCACGTCTGCTGGGTGGCGCTCGCCACCGCCGCATTCTTGCCAGCAACCAGCGCGCCCGTCGGGGTCACGCCGGACGGCCTCCCGGTCAACATTCAGATCGTGGGTCCGTTCCTCGGGGATAAGACGACGATCCGATTTGCAGAGCTTCTCGCCGAAGTGCGTGGCGGATTCCAGCCCACGCCCTCCCTTGACCGCTGACGCTGACGCTGGCACTGGCACTGGCACTAGCACTGGCACTGGCACTGGCACTGGCACTGTAGCTGCCCTATGACACCCGGATGACCAACCTCCCCCGCCCGCGCGATCGCTCGCGTGACTTCGACATCGTTCTCTGGGGCGCCACCGGATTCACCGGGCGCCTCGTCGCCGAATACCTCGTCCGCAACTACGTGGGCGGCGATACCGGGCTGCGGCTTGCCCTCGCCGGTCGCAACAAAGCGAAGCTCGAAGGAATCGCCAAGGAGATCGGCGCCTCCGAGCTTCCAATCTTGGTCGGCGACAGCTTCGACGTCGAAGCGCTCGATGCCATCACTTCGAAAACCGAGGTCCTCATCAGCACGGTGGGGCCCTATGCGAAGTACGGCGCCGAGATTGTGGCCTCGTGCGTACGCAACGGCACCGACTACTGCGACCTCACGGGCGAGACCCATTTCGTCCGCGCGATGATCGACGCCCATCACGAGGAGGCGCGGAAGACCGGCGCAAGGATCGTGCACTGTTGCGGCTACGACTCGATTCCATCGGACCTCGGCGCGCTCATGGTGCAGGAAGCATTCAAAGCACGGCACGGCAAGTATGCGACCCAGGTCAAGATGGCGGCGGTCGACACGCGGGGCGCGCCCAGCGGCGGCACCATCGCGAGCATGATGAACATCGTCGATGAGATGAAGGAGAACCCGAGCCTGCGCAAAGTGCTGGGCAACCCCTATGCCCTCAACCCCAAGGGCGTTCGCGGCCCCGACAAGGGAGACCAGGCCGGCGCACGCTTCGATAAGGACTTCAATATGTGGACGGGGCCGTTCATCATGGCGGCCATCAACACGCGCATCGTTCGCCGAAGCCACGCGCTCATGGGTCAGCCCTGGGGACAGGATTTCCGCTACTCCGAGGTCATGGGGACCGGCAAGGGTGTTAAGGGACTTTCGGCCGCGGTTTCGGTCGCAGGCGGCATGGTCGCGTTCATGGCGTCCCTCGCAATCCCGCTCACGCGACCGTTCGTCGAGAAGCGCCTGCCATCTCCGGGCGAAGGACCAGACGCGGAGGCTCGTGCGAAGGGCCGGTTCAAGGCCGCGTTCGTGGCGCTTGGCGACGGTCAGTCGCTGCGCGGCACGGTAGCTGACAAGCGCGATCCCGGATACGGCTCGACCGCGGTCATGCTCTCGGAGGCCGCCCTTTGTCTCGCACTGCAGGGCCAGGAGCTCGAGACCGAAGGCGGCATCCTCACGCCGGCATCCGCGATGGGCATGCGACTCGTCGAACGCCTTCGCGCAGCGGGCCTGAAGTTCGAGGTCCAGGGTTAGCGCAAGCCGCTGCGACGGCGGATCGCCGCGTCCGGCCCATGAGCTAAGCTTCACCCTGTCAGCGATGCGATACGAAGGGCAGATCTACCGGCCGCCCAGCGAGGCCGACGCGTACATCGTACAGGCGACGGTCGGCTGCTCGTGGAATCACTGCACCTACTGCGACATGTACCGAAGCAAAGTGTTTCGCGTGCGGAGCCTCCGCGAGACGCTAACCGACATCGAAGAAGCCGGGCGAAGCTTCGGCCGCAACGTCAGCAAGGTCTTTGTCGCCGACGGCGACGCGCTGGTCCTCGACCTCGATCACTGGGAGGCCATTCTGGCGGCATGCCGCGACGCGTTTCCACGTTTGAAACGAGTCAGCGCGTACGCGACCGCGATGAACGTCAACGCGAAGCGGCCCGAGGAGCTTCGGCGGCTTCGCGAGCTCGGCTTGTCGCTCCTCTACATGGGGCCTGAGACCGGCGACGACCCGACCTTCAGGCGAATCGCGAAGGGCTCGAACTTCGAGGAGCATGTCGAGGCGGCCCGGCGCGCGCACGAAGCCGGCATGAAAATTTCGGCGATTTTCCTGCTGGGCGCCGGGGGGACGGAGCGCAGCAAAGAGCACGCCGCCGGTTCGGCCAAGCTCATCACCGAGATGGACCCGGAGTTCGTCTCCGCCCTGACCCTCACGATCATTCCCGGCACCCCGATCGACAAGATGCAGGCGCAAGGCAAGTTCACCCTCCCCTCGGTCACCGGCCTGCTCGAGGAGCTTCGTACCATCGTGGCCGAGTCGTCGCCGGCCAATGCGGTCTTTCGCACCAACCATGCCTCGAACTACCTCCCGCTGGCAGGTCGCCTACCCGAGGACCGCGAGCGCATCGTGGCCGTGCTGGACGAAGCACTCGCCGGCGGTATTCCGCTCCGCCCTGAATCGTCGCGGGGCCTCTGAACATCCTTCACGGTTGCGCGTGCCCCTGAAATGGACGTATGACTCCTGCCCTGGGAGCCAACTCGATGCGAAAACTAGGCATAGCGCTTGCGGTCTTGGTGGCCCTGCTCTTCGCAGGGACGCTCTACTATTTCATGCCGAGGGCGACCAAGGTCCTGATCACGGGAACCGAGGTCAAGCGGATGGACACCAAGGACCCTGCGACCGGCGATCACCGGAGCCGCGACGTTCGGTTCATCTACGCGAAGGATCAGGACACGCAGAAGGCACGCGTCTTTCGCAACGAGGACAACGGCTGGTACCTCAAGTGGGACGCCGGGGACATCGCGGCGGAGGCCTCGAAGCTTGCAAAGAACGAGGTCGATGAAACGGCGCTGCTCACCTACTACGGCGTACGCATCGCGATTTTCGACTCGTACCCCAACGTCCTTTCGTTGAAAGAGGTCGAACCGGACTACGTGTACATCCCGTGGTTCAACATGGTCGTGCTCGTTCTCCTGCTCATCGTCTTCATTTGGGCGGGCGTAAAACTTCGGCGGCTTTTCTCCGGTGCCAAAGCCAAGCTGAGCAAGCGGCCCGAGGGCTCATAGGTCGAAGCGCTCGCAGTAGCCGGACAGGCGCTCCCGAATCTCGTCGGCGCTGAGCCCAAAGCCCTCGGGGCTGTGAATGTGCACGTCCCGAACCTTTCGATGCTCGGCGTCGACCATCGCAGCCATCGCCGCGCGCGCCGGTTCGCTCAGCTCCATCCCGAGTTCTCGGTACGCCTGCGCCATCGTACCAATTGGGTCGCGGCGCACGTCCGTGTGACGCATATGGGCCACCCTTCCGGACGCTAGTGCGTCGACCTTCTGGAGGGCGGTTTCGAGCGAAGCCGGAAGGTAGCTGTGGAGGAGCTCGGGGCCCAGCGCGTGAGGGTCGACGTCGTCGCTGAAGAGCGCGCGGGTATAAGCATAAAGGCTGCAGAGCGAGCTCATCGTCGTCGCCGGGTCGCGATGCGTGAATACGAATCGTGCGTTGGGAAAAAGCTCGAGAATCGTGTCGACGAACACCGAATGGGTTGGATCCTTGAGCGCGAACTGGCTGCCGTGTGGCCGGTAGTGCTGGACCAGCTGGAGCTGCTGTCGATATTGACCGTACGCGATGCGAGGATCTTGTCCGTGAAGCCATTCGATGTAGCCCGGGGCACGATACTGCACGTTGTACTGCAGCGTCCGGAACACGTTGGTGAAGAGCGCGACGCATTCTTCGGGCTCACGCGCGCCCATTGGATGAATGGCCTCGTAGTTCGGAGAGATGCTCTGCAACTGTTCGAGAAGGTGCGCGAGCTGCTCCGGGCGATCGTCCTTGCCGCTCCTCGGAGGCACCGGATACATGCTTTCCCAGTAGGGCATCGTCCGCGTGTCCGGGTCTTGGGCGAGCAGGCGGTGAACAAACG
>CAMYMX010000027.1 GCA_947259605.1 uncultured Polyangiaceae bacterium
CCATCCGTTTCGGGACGGACAAACCTACGAAGATCTCGTACGCGACAGCGAGCTCAAGCGTATCGGTCGGGTCGAATGGACGGCGCGGCTCCTCGATGTGATCGAGCAAATCGAGCCGATCTTCAACTACGATCGGCTCCACCTCGGCGGGGGCAACGCTCTGAACGTTCAATCTGAGCTTCCCGGGAACGTCCGCGTCTTCTCCCTGGCAGAAGGGCTCCGCGGTGCGTTGAGGCTCTGGGACGACGTTTAAGCGCCGCCGACGAACGGGTTCAAGCGGCGCTCTTCGCCGATCGTCGTGTTGGGGCCGTGGCCGCAGATCACCAGCGTTTCATCGGGCAACGCGAAGAGCTTGCGTTTGATCGAGTCGACGAGCTGCGACGCGTTGCCGCCCCAAAGGTCGCTGCGGCCGACGCTGCGCGCGAAGAGCGTGTCGCCTGCGATGACAACGGGTCGATCCCCCTCCAAGGTGAGGCAAATACTGCCCGGTGAGTGCCCAGGCGTGTGAATGACTTCGGCCTCGAGCGCACCCGCCAAGACTGTGTCGCCGTGAGAAAGAAAGCGGTCAACCGCCGCCATTTCTGGTGCACGAAAGGGCGCCCGGAAACCATCGAGCTGCATCTGTACGCCTTCATAGAGGAACAGATCTTCCTCGTGAATCATGATCGGCGCATTGGTCCCGTCCTGAACCGCTTTGGTGGCGCCGATGTGATCGAAGTGCGTGTGCGTGTGGACGATCCCCTCGCATGTGAGCCCGAGCTCCTCGAGGCGAGCAAGAATCCGAGGCGCCTCGCCTCCGGGATCGACGACAATCCCCGTCCCCCGCTCTTCGTCGCCTAGAATCACGCAGTTGCACCCCAGCGGCGCGACGGAGAAATGCTCGATGATCATGGGGGGCCATAGCATCTCGGGGGTGACAGTGGCAGTGGCAGTGGCAGCGTCAGTGCCACTGTCAGAGTTAATAACACCGCCCGCCCACCCCCACCCGTAATGCTGTATCACTCTCACGCGAGTGAGTAGCGTGCCTCCGCGCCCTTCGCTTCGCTTGGGCTTGGCGGCGCGTCGCGCCGGGCTTCGCCCTGCGGGCTCGCGCTGCCGCGCATGTGCCGGTGCCCTTTCGGTGAACCCCGCGCGAGCTCCTGAGTCTGCGCGATGTCGTGGAGGCTCTCGGGCCGTTAGAGCCTCCGGCCCAAGCACCACGTGATGGCACACACCTCGTCGAGCTTATCGTCGAGCTTATCGTCGAGGTGAGTCGCCGTATGACTCTCGATGTAGCCCCAGTCGCTTGCGACGTTCAGGGCGGCCCGGACTTCTTTGGCAGACCCGCAAGCGGTGGAGAACCGAGCCCGCGCATTGCCAGCATCATTCCCGCGCGCCTCAGCGATATTCAGCACCACGCTTTGCGCAGCTCTCTTCAGCTGCTCGGCCAAGGACTTATCGTGTTCGCGAATCGTATGGAGAAGGGGAACAAGCTCTCGCACCACGTTTCGTGCTCTGTCGTAAACATTCATCTTTTGCATCAGCGACTCCTTGGTTTGGGTTTGGGCTCTCACCCCGCGTGCGAGCCCAAACCCAAACCAAGGACAAAGCGATCACCAAGTCTGAATGCGCCAGTGCCAGTGCCAGTGCCAGTGCCAGTGCCAGTACCAGTGCCAGTACCAGCGCCAGTGTCGGTGCCAGTGCCAGTGTCGGTGTCAGTGTCGGTGCCGGTGTCAGTGAGACGCGTGTTTGTGGCGCGACTTGGTCATCGTGATCTCCTTTTTTGCGAGTGAGTGGGGGCGGGCTGGCGCCCTTCTGGGGACCCCACTCACTCGCAAAAAAGGAGATCACTCATGGGACTCATCATTCAGCAGAGGGCGCTTCAGGCGGCGGGAGGGCTGCGTGCGGTGCTTCCGGTCGTTCGGAAGCGGGATCGGTCATTGTTCGACCAGATGCATCGAGCGATGAACAGCGTCGTTCTAAACATCGCTGAAGCCGATGGAAACGACGCCGGGACGGCTCGCGCTCGGTTCGCATCGGCCTGCGGGTCGGCCAAAGAAGTGCGGGCCGGACTTCAGCTCGCCGTGGCTTACGGCTACGTTCCAAGCTCGAAGGTCACGAAGGTGGACATCGCGCTAGACGAAGTCTGCGCAATGTCTTGGAGGCTCTCGGGCCGTTAGAGCCTCCGGCCCGGGGTTCTTCTGATCCCGAGCCGTACTCCTGCTGCAAATGTCGACGCGGATCGAGGACATACAGTGAACACCCTCACGCCTCGCTCTTCTCCATGAATGTCTACGTGTGGAGGGGCTCGGAAAGCGGCGCGATATGGGGCGGAGTCGACGTCGCAAGTGCCAATCTGCAACGCAGCAAGCACCGCAGATTGGCGCGCGCGCCGAGGCGAGGCTTGCGTGGTCAGAGTTCCCAAGTGCTTCCGACCACAAATGCAAGCCGAGCCGTTCGGCGCAGCCCCGTGTCGCGCCTTTTTCCGCGCCCCGGTACGCCAGTGTCAGTGCCAGTGTCAGCCACAGGGCCAGCGTCAGTCTCCGTGTGGGTGTCGGTGCTGACTTGACTGCGAGCTCGTGCTACGTCGGCGCCTATGGATCATGACGCCATTAGAAATGCCGCATCGATGATCCCAGGAAGGTGAGCATGCTCGACGTCAATGAATACTTCGACGGCAAGGTGAAGTCGATTGGCTTTCAGGCCGAAACCCTCCGCGCCACGGTGGGCGTGATGGCTCCCGGGAACTACGAGTTTGGAACCACTGAAAAAGAGACGGTGACCGTCGTCAGCGGGGCGCTGACGGTGAAGCTTCCAGGCTCCGACGATTGGGCGCGATATGATGCGGGTGCGACCTTCGTGGTCGAGCCACAGCGGAAGTTCCAGCTGCAGGTCGCCGTCGACACGGCCTACCTCTGTACCTACGAGTAGGAACGGGTCCTCGTGCGACTCCTATTCGTCTCCCATTCGTTTCCGCCGTCGGACGCCCTGTTGAGCAATATGGGAGGCATGCAGCGCGTGGCGATGGAGCTCCACAGCGTGCTCGAGAGGCGTGATGACGTCGAGATGCGCACCCTGGCGCTCCGTTCGAGTTGGAAGTGGGTGCACGTCAAAGCCGTGCCGTTCTTGGCTTCGCTTGCGGTTCGACTTGGGCGCGAGGCGGCCGCGCACCAGGCCGATGCGATCCTCTTCAGCAGTATGACCAGCGCGCTTCCGCTTCTGATCGCCGGTCCCGCACTGAAGAACAGGGGCATCCGGCTGGCCGCGATTGTGCACGGACTGGACGTCACTGATCCGAACCCGATCTATCAGAAGGCGGTGCGGCGTCTCTGCGGAATGCTCGACGCCGTCATGCCGGTCAGCCACGCTACCGGCGAGCAGTTGGTGGCGCGGGGCTTGCCGCGTGAACGCGTGCATGTGGTTCCCAACGCCGTCGACCTCGATCGCTTCGAGGGTGTGTTGGCTTCTCGCCTGGAGCCGGCCAAGCTGGAAATTGCCGGTGCACCGACACTCCCCGACGATGCATTCCTCCTGGTCACGGTCGGACGCCAGGTCCGTCGTAAGGGATTCGCCTGGTTCATCGAAAACGTGATGCCGAAGCTTCCAGAACGCGTCGTCTTCTGGCTCGCCGGTGACGGACCGGAGCGGGAGAACATCGAAGCGGCGATTGAACGTGCCGGGCTTCAACGACGTGTCCGCTGCCTCGGCAAGATCTCCGAAGCGGAGCTCGTCGAGCTCTATCGAAGAGGCCAGCTGTTCGTCATGCCGAACATCGTGGTCCCCGGCGACATGGAAGGCTTCGGCATCGTGATGCTCGAAGCGGGCGCCTGCGGTCTTCCCACGCTCGCCGCCGACCTCGAAGGCATCCGAGACGTGATCGACGAAGGCATCAACGGATGGTTCGCACCGACCGAAGACGCGGATGCGTTTGCAAGACGGGTTCGAGCTCTAGCGGATGACCCAGAAGGCCTGCGCGTCGCAAGCGAACGCACCGCTGAGTACGTCACATCGACGTTCCCCTGGGACAGCACGGCGGAACGCTATCTAACCGTCCTGCGCGGCCTCTGACACCGACCAATTGACACCGCGCAATCCGGGTGCTGATCTTCGCCCCATGAAGCTCCGCAGTGACAGTTTCAACGACCGTGATTTCCTTCCAATCCAATACGCATTCGGCAAAAGAAGCGCAGAGGGGCAAATCGATCTTTCCGACAATCGAAACCCTCACTTGGCCTGGTCGGACCTGCCGCAAGGGACCCAATCGGTCGCGTTACTCTGTATCGATGGCGACGTGCCGACCAAGCCTGACGATGTGAATCAGGTCGGCCGTGTCGTCCCCGCAGCGCTGCCGCGCACCGACTTCAGTCACTGGGTTCTCATCGATCTCAAACCGGATGCCACCGTCGCCGAGGGAGCGTTCTGCGACGGCGTCACGGCAAAGGGAAAGGATGGGCCCGAGGCTCCTCAGGGCAGCCGTCAAGGCATCAACGACTACACCGGCTGGTTCGCGGCCGATCCGGACATGGCCGGAGACTACTACGGCTACGACGGACCCTGTCCGCCGTTCAACGACAGCATCGTGCATCACTACCGCTTCACCGCCTATGCGCTCGACCTCGACCGTCTCGGCGTGGACGGGAAGTTCACGGCCACAGACGTGCTGGCTGCCATGGAGGGCCACATCCTGGGCGAAGCGACCATGGTCGCGAAGTACACGATCAACGCCGATGCCAAAGAGCTGTAACCCCCCGCGATGACCCGTCGGGAAAAGGCCGACCGCATTGGAGAGATCCTCGACACGCTCTACCCCAACCCTCCGATTCCGCTCGACCATCAGGATCCGTTCACGCTCCTCGTGTCGGTCTTGCTGAGCGCGCAAACTACGGACAAGAAGGTCAACGAGGTCACGCCCGCTCTGTTTTCCGAGGCTCCAGATCCCGAGTCCATGGCTGCGCTGCCCGTCGATCGCATTCTCGCCCACATTCGCACGGTTGGACTCGCACCCACCAAGGCAAAAAATCTCAAGGCGATGGCCGGCCTGCTGGTCGCGCGTCACGGTGGGCAGGTTCCCGACGACATCGACGCGCTCGAGGCACTTCCGGGTGTCGGACACAAGACGGCGTCGGTCGTGGTCTGTCAGGCTTTTGGACGACCGGCGTTTCCGGTCGACACGCACATTCATCGCCTCGCAGCGCGCTGGGGCCTCTCGGACGGAAAGAACGTCGTCAAGACCGAGGCCGATCTGAAGAAGCTTTTGCCCGAGGACACTTGGATTCGCCGCCACCTGCAGATCATCTACTTCGGCCGCGAGCACTGCCCCGCGCGAGGACACGACCTCCGCCAGTGCCCGATTTGCGGCTGGGCGGCGACCAAGAAGCGAATTGCCGAAGAATCGCGTCGCCGCTGACTGCCAGCACTGGTCGTCGGCCCGGCCGCGACCCATATTCGGGGCGATGAGCATTGAATTCAACCTGTTTCGAATCCCCATCCGCATCCATTTGTGGTTTTGGCTGATGGCGCTCTGGCTTTGGACGCTCAACAGTGAGCAGGGCTGGGCGGGGCTTCTGATCTGGGTCGTCGTCGTATTCCAGGGGATTCTCATGCACGAGCTCGGCCACGCCATCGTCGGGCGCGTGTTCGGCAGGCAGCCGCGAATCGAGCTCATCGCGCTCGGCGGGCTGACCTGGTGGGAGCAACAAGAGCCGATGAGCCCCGGGCGAAGCCTGATGGTGAGCGCCGCCGGTCCTGCCGTGGGCATCTTCATCGGGTCGCTCGCCCTGGTCTTGATGGACGCGCTGCGCATTCCCGATCCTTCGCTTGCCCGGTACGCGTTTCGCTCGCTAATCTTCGTCAACCTCGGCTGGGGTATCTTGAATCTGTTGCCGGTGCTGCCGCTCGACGGGGGCAACATCGTGGCTTCCCTCATGGAGCTTGTCGCTCCATCGCGTGGGCGGTTGCTCGCCTGCTATGTTTCCTTCGGAGTCATTGGTTTGCTCTTCGTGGTGACGGTCAGCTTGCGACAGTACCCGATGACCATTCTCCTTTTCCTGCTGGCGTTCAGCACCTACCAAGCGTTTCGAAACGAACGGCAGCGCCTCGCCTCACCAGCCGGGCAGAGTGCGCCACCCCCGAGCTTGGTGCAGCAGGCGTTCGAAGCGCTCGAGCGCGGAGACGGCCAGGGCTTGATTCGCGCAGCGTCGGAGCTCATCGCCAAAGCCGATTCGACCCCAGAGCTCGATGAGGCCTTTCACCTCTTGGCCTGGGGGCGGCTCATCAATGGGGAGCCGGGCGAGGCCCATCAAGCGCTGTCCTCGATGTCTGGGGAACGAAGCGCCGATCCGGCTCTCGAAGGCGCTGTTCTCGTGGAGCTCGGGAAGCCCGCTGACGCCGTGCCCCTCCTGGAACGGGCCTGCGAGCGGGGAGGGGACTTCGCACATGCATACTACCTACGCGCATTGGAAGAGAAAAACGCATAATTTCAGACGTTTGTACGAATTGTGGGCTCGCCTAGCTTGCATCCATGCGAATGAGGGAATATATGATCGGGAATGACTGTGGCCGTCGCCGAATCCCCGCGCTGGGAGCTCTACCGACTTCTCGGCGAGCCGCGGCGGCTCCGTTTGCTCGGCCTCACCTCTGAAGACGAGCTCTCGATCGGCGAGCTCGCGGAGCTCACCAGGGAAGCGCAGCCGAACGTCTCGAAGCATCTCAAGCTGCTCCGCGAGGCAGGGCTGGTTGCCGTCCGGCGTCAAGGCACGCGCGCGTTCGCGAGGCTGTCGCCCGACTTGAATGGGGATCCCCTCTTGGCGGACGCGATTCGATCCGGTCGAGCACTTTGCAGCGAAGATGGCAGCCTCGAGCGCGTCGCCACTGTGATTCGGGCGCGGGACGAAGATGCGCGCGAGTTCTTCGAGCAACCGGCGGACGATGCATCTCCAAGGTCGGTGTCCGAATGGTCTGCCTACCTCACGGCGATTCGCACTCTGCTGCCCCGGCGTTCCCTCGCGGTCGATCTCGGCACCGGCGACGGCGCCCTCGTCGAGCTCCTGGCGCCTCTGTTCGACCGGGTCATCGCAGTTGACCGTTCCGCAAAGCAGCTCGCCGCCGCGCAGCGCAGGCTTTCGAGCCATGGCTATGATCACGTCGAGCTCATTCAAGCGGAGTACGGCGATCCAGCCGTTTCGGATCGGGTTCACGAGCTCGGCGGGGCCGACGCGGTATTCGCCGTCCGTCTGCTCCACCATGCGCCGAAACCCCAGCAGGTGATGTCGCTTCTGGCCTCGCTCGTTCGCCCGGGTGGCCAGGCGGTGGTCATCGACTACTGCTCCCACGATGACGAGCTCATGCGCGAGCGCCAGGCCGACCTCTGGCTCGGATTCGACCGCGATGAGCTTTCTGGTTTCGCGAAGTCAGCGGGGTTGATTCATCCCGACGTATTTGAAATTCCCGCGGCGCGCTACGGGCCTGGGCCTGACGCCCATTTGAAGTGGCAGGTGCTTGCAGCGCGACGTGAACCGAAATAGGAGACAACACCATCATGAGCCCAAATCCAAATCTGAAGCACAAAGTTGCCGACCTTTCGTTGGCCGACTGGGGACGAAAGGAAATCGCAATCGCCGAGCACGAAATGCCCGGCCTGATGGCGCTTCGGCGCGAGTTTGGCGCTCAGAAGCCGCTTGCCGGCGCGCGGATTGCTGGCTGCCTTCACATGACCATTCAGACAGCCGTTCTCATCGAGACGCTTCTCGAGCTCGGCGCGGAGGTCACCTGGACGAGCTGCAACATCTACTCGACTCAGGACCATGCTGCGGCGGCCATCGCTGCAATCGGCGTTCCCGTCTTCGCCTGGAAGGGGGAGACCGAGGAAGAGTACGACTGGTGCATCCAACAGCAGATTCGCGCGTTCGATGGCGGAAAGGCGCCGAACATGCTGCTCGACGACGGCGGTGATCTGACGGCGGTTGTCCACCAGCAGTATCCGGAGGCATTCGAAGGCCCCGATCGCATCATCGGCCTCTCCGAAGAGACTACGACCGGCGTGCATCGCCTCTACGAAATGGAGCGCGACGGCACCCTCAAGTGCCCAGCGATCAACGTAAACGACTCCGTCACCAAGGCAAAGTTCGACAACCTTTACGGCTGCCGCGAGTCCCTCGTTGACGGAATCAAGCGAGCGACCGACGTGATGATCGCCGGCAAGGTGGTCGTCGTTGCGGGCTACGGCGACGTCGGCAAGGGGTGCGTTCAAGCGGTTGCCCGCGCGGGCGCTCGTGTTCTCGTGACCGAAGTCGATCCGATTTGCGCGCTCCAGGCGACTATGGAGGGTCTGCAAGTGGTCACGATGGAAGAGGCCGCGCCCATCGCCGACATCTTCGTCACGGCCACCGGCTGTTGTGACGTCGTCACCGGCGAGCACATGAAGCAGATGAAGAACGAGGCCATCCTCTGCAACATCGGCCACTTCGATTCCGAGATTCAAGTCGCCTGGCTCACGGACCCGTCCAACGGGGTCACCGAAGAGGCGATCAAGCCCCAGGTCGACCATTTCATCTTCCCCGACGGTAAGCGCATCATCGTGCTTGCCCGCGGTCGCCTGGTGAACCTCGGCTGCGCCACGGGCCACCCGAGCTTCGTGATGAGCAACTCGTTCAGCAACCAGGTGCTGGCCCAGATCTCACTCTGGACCGAGCGCGATCGCTACGAAGACGGAAAGGTCTACGTCCTGTCGAAGGAGCTCGACGAGAAAGTCGCGCAGCTCCATCTCGGTCAGCTCGGCGCCAAGCTCACCAAGCTCACGCCGGCCCAGTCCGAGTACCTCGGGATCTCACCAGAGGGTCCGTTCAAGCCGAGCTACTACCGCTACTGAGCCACGATGGTCTCGCTTTTGATCGAGACTTGGCGCTACTTCGCGTCGCATGATGGGCGATTGCTCTCCGGGGCAATCGCCTTCTATGCGTCTTTGGCGATCGCTCCGCTCGGTGTCGTCGCCTTGCTGATCGCCTCGCTCGTCATGTCGGAGTCGGCGGCCCGGGAAGAGCTCGTCGGGCAGGTCGGGGCCTTTCTCGGGCCCGACCTGGCTGCCTTCCTCATCGACACGATCGTCAAGCTCGGCGATGAGGCGACGAGCTTCACAGCCCCCGTAATCGGTGCGATCTTCATGCTCTACATCTCCGCGCGTTTGTTTTCCATGCTGCGGCGCGCGCTCAATCACATGTGGGGCATCCGACCCAAGCTCTTGGTTCACGCCAGTCGTTCCGAGACCTTGCATCTGGTCGAGCGGCGACTGCTGGCATTCGCAATGGTGCTGGTCTTCGGAAGCTCGCTGATCGCTCTCGTCTTGCTGCACTCCGGCGCCGCAGCGGCCGCCCACCTCTTCGGCGACAGCCGCTACATGCTGACTTTTGCCGAATTTGGCAGCGCGTTCGCGGTCATGGCGCCCTTGATCGCCCTGGTCTACCGCTGGCTTCCGGACGCCGTCATCGCCTGGCGTGACGTCTGGGTTGGCGCCGCGGTGACTTGCCTGTTCGTCCTCGGCGGCTCCTTTTTGATCGGCATCTACCTCGGCTACGCAAGCCCGGCTTCGATTTACGGAGCGGCTGGATCGCTGATCGTCCTGCTTCTGTGGATTTACTATACGACGCAGATCTTCCTGATGGGCGCGGTGTTCACGCGAGCCTGGGCGCGACGGCGTGGAAGAGCGATTGAGCCGCTGCCTTTTGCCGAGGTGGTTGAAACCCGCGACTATTCGGCGAGCGTCTCGGCTAGTGAAACGTAGTGCGGCGCATGTTCGGGCGCTTCCTCTGCGCTGCCGTGCATGTGCTTGTCGAGGAAATCAAAGAGGGCGCCCCACTGCTCCCGCGCAGCGGCGCGCCAAAGCATCACGTTGAAGGCGTGGATCTCCCCGCGGAAGACGTGCATCTCGCAGTCGGTGTTGCGTTTCGCAAGCGCGTCGTTCAGGCGAATCGTGTCTCCCAAGAGCGGGTCAGCCGTACCGACCGTAGTGAAGAACGGCGGGAGCGGCCGGCTTCCAGGCACCGCTGGCCTTTCAAGCAGGCGTAGTGGGCTGGCCAGCGGAAACTGAAGCGCTCGGTTCAGACGCCGGCCCAGGTAGGAGTAGGCGGTGCCTCTTATCTCTCCTTTGATCCAGCTTGCCATGCGCCGGCTCTTTTCCGGGTCGCGCCAGAAGCGCCGGACGTCGTGCACGTCGAGCAAACCGTACAGGGGAGCGACGCAGGCGATCTTCGCGTCGCGCTCGAAGATGCTCCGGGTGAACGGCTCCGGGCGCGGGTGCGTTGCGCAATACGCCAGCGCCGCAGTGAGATTTGCGCCGGCGGACTCTCCAATGATCGCCAGCCGCGTGGTATCGGCACCGTACTTGGCCCCGTTGTCGAGCACCCACTCGAACGCGGCGATCGCATCCTTGAGGGGCTTCGGATAGGTGTGTACGGGGCCGAGCCGGTAGTTGATGTTGAAGACCTGATAGCCCTGGGCTGCCAGGACGTACGCCATGATCCGATGGGTGTCCTTCGACATCATCGAGAACGCGCCGCCGTGAATGTAGACGATCGTCGGCAAAGACCCAACGGCCTCCCTGCTTCGGTAGATGTCCAGCAGGTGCGACCGTCTGCCCGTGTTTCGGTAGGGTACGTTGTGTTCGACGTGAACACGGCGCCAGCTTTGAACGACCCAAGGCAGCACGCCGTACCCGACATGCGAAAGGCGATTCGCTGCCTTATCCACGCCGTTGCGCACCAACGGCATGAGCGAGTCACGGGGACGGGCCATGTCTCAATTATACGGGACGAAGTGGCCTAGGAAAAGAAGCCGAGTTTCTTGAGCGCGCTCCCGTAGATGAAGCGAATCATTCCGTCGATTTCATCTACGGTTTTGGCCGTATGGGGGTACCAAACGCGCTCCTTCTTGACTGCCCAGCGGTCGATGAAGATCGGTTGCTGATGGGTGTATCCCCGAAGCCCTCCGAGTCCGTTGACCTGGCCCACACCGCTGTCCTTCATGCCACCGAACGGCGCTTCCGGCGCGCCGTAGGCCATCGACGCATCGTTGATCACGACCGAGCCCGTTTCGAGTCGTTTTGCAATCTCGATGCCCTTCTGAATGTTGCTGGTCCAGACGCTCCCGCTGAGTCCGTATTGTGAATCGTTGGCAAGACGAATTGCCTCTTCTACGTCTGCAACACGCATGACCGAGACGATCGGTCCAAAGGTTTCTTCCTGCATCAGCTCCATCGAGTGGTTGAGGTTGCGCACGAATGTTGGCTTGTAGAAGAGGCCATCGCGGGTGTCGGCTTCTCCACCGACTACGATCTCGGCTCCTTTCGCTTTCGCATCCTCAATGTGTCGTTCGATGATCGGCAATTGACGATCCCAAAACACCGAGCCCACGTCGACGTCATCGCCAGAGCCGTATCGGAGCTCGCCGACGATCTTCCGTACGCGTTCTTCGAACTCGTCGGCCACGGATTCGACCACGTAGACCCGCTCCACGCCCATGCAGACATGGCCCGAATTCAGCATGGAGTTGAAGACCGCTCCTCCGGCAGCGCGTTCGAGGTCGGCGTCTTCGCAGACGATCATGGCGTCTTTGCCGCCGAGCTCGAGCGTGTATGGAATCAGCCGCTCCGCGCAGGTTGCAGCGATCTTCTTGCCGGTTCGAACGCTGCCGGTAAACGAGATTTTCTGGACGTTGCCGCGAACCAGCGCTGCTCCCGTTTCGCCATCACCGTGCACGGTCTGCACGACGCCTTCGGGCACCCCCGCTTCCCTCAGGAGTCGGACCGCCCAGTCGCCGGAGTACGGCGCGACTTCAGAGGGCTTCAAGATGACCGCGTTGCCCGCGAGTAGCGCCTGCACTGTGGGGTTCATCGCCAAGGAAAAGGGGCCGTTCCAAGGCGTGATGATGCCGACGACGCCAAGCGGCCGGTAGTGCATCAGGAGCTTCTTGTAAGGACGAAGATAACCATGGAGCTTTCGCTTCTCGTCCGAAAGCTCCTTGACCGCCCTCCCGCACCAGAAGTTGATGTAGTCGCAGGATGGAAGGACCTCCATGATCAAACACTCGAGCTTCGTCTTGCCCGTTTCGTCGATGATCGTCTTCACCACCGCTTCGCGCTGCTCGACCAGAACGTCGATTGCACTCCCAACGATGCGCGCGCGTTCCGCGACGGGCACCCGGGCCCATTCTCGCTGCGCGTCTTGCCCCTTGGCGATCGCAGCCTCCACGTCGGCTTGGCCGTTGACGAGGATCTCGCCCACGGATTCGCGCGTGGCCGGGCTCCGGATCCCAAGCCTCCGGCGCCCCTCGGAGGTCGGGGAAAGTGGTTCGACAATGGCCATCGATCTGCTCCTGTTTCTTCGCAGCCCAGAGGGCGACGACTGAAACATGTTCTACTGATCAGGGGCCCAAACGCAAGCGAGCCCCGATGGTTGGCATGACTAGAATATTACACTTATATTTCAAAATATGCGCGCATCGATTCGTATGGCCGTGCTCTGCGTGGCCGTGGCCGGCTGTGGCGATGCTTCGACGAGCTCTCCACCTCGAATTGGCGCGGGGGGAAGCGGCGGGACGGTCAGCCCCGATGGCCGCATCGTCTTCGGCTGCAACTGCCCGTTCGGACAAGAGTGCTCTCCAGAGGGCCTGTGCACTTCGATCTGCGGAGACCAAGCCGCCTGCGTATTCGGCGGGACGGCTCAGTGCTGTGGCGTCGGCAGCGTCTGCCGGGACGGGAGCTGCGTCACGGATTGCGGAAACGAAGTCGAATGCAACGGGGTCTGCTGCGAAAGCACGGAAATGTGTTTCGAGGGAGCGTGCGTCGCGCAATGCGATGATCCCTTGCAGCTCTGCGGAAATGACGATGAGCTCTGCTGTGCGAGCGGCGAGGGCTGTATCGGCGGTGCTTGCGTTCCACTACTCGACGAGTGCACATCCGGGGAAGATTGCGAGGTCGACGAACTCTGTGAACGGAGCCTCGGCGTATGCATTCCGCGTGACTCGGTCGAGGTCTGCGAGTTTGAGCCTCGCGTCGGCGATTTTGAACCGACGATCGGCTGCAGGTGGACGCCCCCGCTTGCCTTGCCGGGAGCCAGCGACGAGGAAATTGAAATCGCAGGCATGAGCGAGGTCGTGATGACGCCCTCGGTCGCGAATCTGACCGACGACAACGGCGACGGGGCGACCGACGTGTTCGACATTCCGGACATCGTGTTCGTCAGCTTCAATCGTGCCGCAAACGGTTGCTGCACCAGCCGAGGCGTTCTGCGCATCGTTTCCGGTGGCTGCAACGGCGATGGGACGATGAGCACGCACGCGACTCTAAAGGGTCTCGACTCGGGTGACTGGATCGGGAACTCCACCGGAATCGCGCTGGGCAACCTGCATCCTGACGACATGAGCACCGAGCGGGTCCCGGAGATCGTCGCGACATTCAAAAACGGTGGCACCGTCGCTTGGCGACGGACGGCCGACGACGGATCGGCCTGGGAAGTCATGTGGCAGAACGATGATCTTCCCAGCAACCGGCACAGTCGCGGCGGGGCTCAACCATCGATTGCCGACCTGAACGCCGATGGCAGGCCGGAGATCATCATCGGGAACGTCGTGCTCGACGGCCTGACGGGGAAGGGCCCTGACGACATCGACCTCCCTCCGGGCGCGCTCGCCTGGGATGGGCGCGACCTCGAAGCGTCGACTCCGGGATCGAACCTCGGGATCGGCAACAACGCGTTCCTTGGCCCGGTGTCGACCGTGGCCGACCTCGATCGAGATGGCCTACAGGAAGTGATCGCTGGCAACACGGTCTACAATTACAACGGTAGCGAACGTTGGACCTACGAGTACACGACGGTCAACTCTAGCTGTGGGGGTTCGCTCGATTGCGACGGCTACAACGCCGTTGGCAACTTCGATGACGACGACGACGGAGAAGTCGTCATCATTCGCCTCGGAGAGCTGTTCATTCTCAATCATGACGGTTCCCCCGTTGCGGGAATTCCACTTCCGATTCGAATCCCTGGCTTCCAGCATCTCGAACCTTCAGATTACGACGATGTGGAGCCCCCGACGTACTCTCCGGCCGCCTACGTACCATCCGCTCCCTTGTACGACGAGGACGGAGACCTGCTGCCGCCGGAACGGATTCTATGCGGTGGAGCGCTGCATCTTCCGGCGTTCGACTCCGCAGGGAATCCCGTCATCAGCGAAGGCTCGCAGGTCGTGGTCGACACCGCGGGCGCAAACGAGAGCGGACCGCCGACCGTGGCGGACTTCGACGGAGATGGATTTGCCGAGGTCGGTACGGCGAGCTCGACCGCCTACGTGGTTTTTGATTTCCAGTGTACGGGGGACCCGCTACCCCCCGAGTGTGAGCGCGAGTGGGTCCGCTGGATGGTCGAGAACGACGACTGCTCTAGCCGCGCGACGGGGTCCAGCGTTTTCGACTTCGAAGGCGATGGCTCGGCCGAGGTGGTGTATGCCGACGAAACGACGTTCCGGATCTTCCGAGGGTCTGACGGCGCCATTCTGTATGAGGACCCTACCCACAGCAGCAACACGCGAGTGGAAATGCCCATCGTCGTCGACGTCGACAACGACGGGAAGTCCGAGGTCGTCATTCCCGAGCCGAATACCAATCCGGGTCTGGGTGGCATC
>CAMYMX010000028.1 GCA_947259605.1 uncultured Polyangiaceae bacterium
AACCTTCGATTCGCAGAACAGGCTCGCCGGCATTCTCATCGGAGGTCGCGCCCCGGATTACGTCATGTTCGACGGCGAGGACTGCGTACGAGTCTCGGTCTACGAGGACTCGGAGGCCGGAGAGCTCGTGCACAACATTGCGCCGATCATCGCCGCCCTGTGCGACGACGGTTGGCAGGCCGAGGAGCTATGCGATCCTGACGCCTGCGAAGGACAACCCTGCGGCTCTGATCCGCTACCGTCCGCGGGCAGCAATGGTGTGTTTGCTCCCCAGAGCTCCGGCTGCACAGCATCGAACGGCTCGACCGGCACGTGGTCGGCGTGGATCGGCCTGATGCTTCTCGTGCTGGCGCGGCGATTCAGGCCGCGAGCCGCTTGACCACCTCGAGTGCTTCTCGAACGTGCTTCTTCGCGTTGAGCTGCGAGTTGAAGACGTGCTGCACCTTGCCTTCGCGGTCGATCACATAGGTGACGCGCCCAGGGAGCAAGCCCATCGTTTTGGGCACTCCGTAGGCTTTCTGCAGCGCTTTGTCGCGATCGCTGACCAACAGAAAGGGCAGACGGTGATGGGAGGCAAAGCTCTTGTGGCTCTCTTCGCTGTCCTGGCTGACGCCGATGACCACTGCGCCCGCTTCGACGAAGTCCTCGAAGCTGTCGCGAAACGTACAGGCCTCCGCGGTGCATCCGGGGGTCTCGTCCTTCGGGTAGAAGTATAGAACGACAGTCTTCTCGCCGCGGAACCGCGAGAGCGAGATCGCGTCGCCGTTCTGTGTGGTCTTCGTGAAGTCTGGCGCGTTCGCACCCACGTTGATCGTCGCCATGGTCGGCCTCCAGGCGGGAAACTAGCACCCGTGCACCGAACGCGCTGCCGCCCGATCCGACGAGCTCCCGGTTGGGGTCCTCTTCGTCACGCCGCGCGTGGCAGTTGCGGTTTCTGTTTCCAGACTCGGACGAGCTCGACCGATATCGTTACGGAAACGCAGAGTATCCAGGCGCGCTCCTCCTGGTGCAGCCCAGGGGACCAGGGGCGCATATTTCCGCTTGAAAAAAGTGAAACACGTTCTATTTTGCTCCCATGGACGACCGTTACTTCACCCCGCCGATTCCGAACGGTTGGTTCCAGGTCGCTTACTCCGACGAGATCAAGCCGGGAGACGTCAAGCCGCTGAAGTACTTCGGCGATGACCTGGTCATCTGGCGTTCGGAAGACGGCGAGCTCTCCGTGCTCGATGCATTTTGCCCTCACCTCGGTGCCCACCTCGGTCACGGTGGCAAGGTCAAGGGCGGCTCGATCGAATGTCCCTTCCACGCATGGCAGTTTGGGACCGACGGCCGCTGCACCGGGGTCCCCTACGCGGAGCACGTTCCGAGAAAAGCAAAGGTGGGCACTTGGCGCATCAAAGAGCTGGCGAACATGGTGCTGTGCTGGCATCACGCCGAAGGCGAGCCGCCAAACTTCGACTTGCCCGCCGAGATCCCCGAGTGGGGCACATCAGATGGCGTTCGCAATGAAGATTGGACGGAGTTCATCGAGCGACAGTGGACGATCCGAACCCGCAATCAGGAGATGGCGGAAAACGCGGTCGACTCGGCGCACTTCCACTACCTGCACGGGACGACTAACATGCCGCAGTCGGAGGCCTCGGTCGACGGCGCGATTCTACGCGTCTACTCGGGCGCTGGCATGGAGACTCCGCGCGGCACCGTGGATGGCTCGATCGAGAGCCTCAACTACGGGTTCGGGCTTGCGGTCGTTCGCTTCAAGGGGATCGTCGAAACTTTGAACGTCGCGACCATGACACCTATCGACGCTGATCACATTCACCTGCGCTTCAATTTCTCAGTCAAACAGACGTCCGGTGCGGAGGTGGCGCGCGGCGTGGGCAAGGCGTTCGTCGCCGAGGTAGCGCGACAACTCGAACAAGATATCCCGATCTGGGAAAACAAAGTTCAATATGAAAAGCCGCTCCTGTGCGATGGAGACGGGCCGATCGGCATCTTCCGGCGCTGGTGCACACAGTTCTATTCGTGGCCCAAAGACCAGCAGGCAGCCGAGTAGTGCCTCGCTTCGAGCTCGAAGAGGTCGAGGCGGCATTTCGGCACTTCTGGTACACCGGGATGATTCGCGAGGATTGGAATGCCTGGGTCGACCTCTTCACCGAAGACGTGGTCTACGACGAGCGCGTTCTAGGTACCATGCACGGACGCGAAGCCGTTCGGAGCTGGATCGTCCCGCTCATGGAGCAATACGGCGAAATTTACGGCGTCTACGACTGGCACATGGCCGACGCGAACGGTCGCGTCGTGTTTCGCATGAACAATCGCCGCGATCATCCGAGCGGGCACGGCATCTTGGATTTCCCGGGAATCACGGTTCTGCAGTACGCCGGCGACAACCAATGGTCGTCGGAAGAAGATTACTGGGCCGAGAAGCTCGGCGTTCAGCAGTGGCAGGACTACCAAGACGCATTGAACCAGTACGACCCGGACCACCGGCAGAAGCGCACGCGGAACCACTGGGGGGACGGCCCGGACTGGACGATCGGCAAGGTCTCGTTTTGGGACTGGCCTGACCGGCAGCGCCCCTAGTATTCGGCGTCGAAGTCGATTTCGATGGGCTCTCTGCTCGCGGGTCGCGATTGGCAAGCTAGCACCCAGCCGCGTTCGATGTCGCTCGGCTCGAGCGCGTCGTGGGCGGCCATCTTGACCTGGCCGCTCTTGAGCAAAGCCATGCAACAACCGCAGTAGCCGTCTTCACAAGACGAGGGCGGCTTGTGCCCAGCCTTGATTGCGGAGTCGAGGAGCGTCAAGCCCTTCTCGTAGGGCACCTCGAGGGATTGACCTTCCAGCACCATCTGGAACGACGCTGGAATCTCGTCGTCGGACTGCTCCGCAACGACCTCGGCAGATTCATCTTTGCGGTCCGGATCGATCGGCGAAATGAAGCGCTCGAATTTGGTTTGACCTGGATCGATGTTGGAGGCCTTGAATGCCTCTTCGACGGAGTCCATGTACCCCGTTGGGCCGCAGACGAAGAACTCGGCGTCTTCCCACCCTCGGAGCTGTTCGCAAATCTCTTCGACCGACATGAAACCGCTCGCGCTGTCGAGATGATGGACGACTTCCAAACGGTTCGGGAACTCGGCCAACCAAAGATCGATTTCGTCTTTGAAGATGATCGAGCGCTCGTCGCGGTTGGCGTAAATGAGCTTCACGCCGCGCTCGGTCGTCCGCAGAGCGGACTTCAAGATCGACAACACCGGAGTGACCCCGCTACCGCCGCCAAACAGGACGATGCCGTGATCTCCTTCGTGTGAGCGAATCAAGAAACGGCCTTCCGGCGGCTGGACGAGAATCGTGTCCCCCACGTGAAGGTTGTCATTGAACCAGTTGGAGATGCGGCCTTCGTCCACCCGCTTGACCGTCACCTTGGGCCAGGGGTCGGTCTCGGGCGCGCTCGAAAGGGAGTAGCAGCGCCGCAGCTGCATGCCGTTGTAGGGCACCTCGAAGGTCAGAAACTGGCCGGCGCGATACCGGAACTCCTCGCGCAGCGATTCAGGCACAGCGAAGACGAACGACCGAGTGTCGTGCGTTTCCTGAATAATTCCTGCTACTTGAAGCTCATAAAAGTCCGCGGGCATCGGCAGAGGCCTCCAACTAGAACGTGTTTCATTCTAGGACCGCGAAGCCCTGCGGTCCAGCCCACGCGGTCACTGTGGCAGCGGGCCGCGGGATCACGTAGCCTGGTTATTCCGGAGAGGCCAATCCCCCTATGGACCTCGATCAAATCAGACCCCAGCCCTCGGGGCGCCCGATACCCGTGCGCAGGAAGCAGACCGTAGGAATCGATCTTGGTACCACGAACACCGTGGTTGCCCGGAATTTCGAAGCTCTGTCGCTCGACAGTGGCGGCTACGTCATGCCGTCTGCCGTCGCGTTTCCGCCGAGCGGGGCAACGCTCGTCGGCCAGCCCGCCCGGCGCCGGCGCGCCATGGACCCGAAGAACACGATTTTGTCGGCCAAGCGCGTGATCGGCGCGCGCTGGCATTCCTCCTACACGGCGCAGTTTCGGGAGCACTATCCCTACGACATGCGTGAAAGCTCAGACGGTGGCATTGAGATCCAAACTCGCGCCGGCATCACTTCGCCCGTCGACGTAGGTGGCACGATCGTGAGCGGTCTCTGCCGGCTGACCAGGTGTCCAGTGCGCGGCGTCCACGCGGTCGTCACGGCCCCTGTGGGCTTTGATCAACGCCGCCGCGACGCGACAGCCGTTGCGGTGGCAAAAGCGCAGTTCGCCTCTGTCCAAGTCGTTGAAGAGCCGATCGCGACCGCGCTTGCATACCTCAATCGTAGCAGTTTGAAGTATGCGTTCGTGTACGACCTGGGCGGCGGCACCTTCGATGCAGCGGTGGTCGATTGCAGCAGCTATCCGTTTCGCGTCATTGGTCACGGTGGCGATCCTTACCTCGGCGGGGATGACGTAGACCGCACCATCGCGCTCTACGTGGCCGAGAGGACACTCGCACGAGACGGATGGGACCTGAGCAACGACGCCGTGACGTTCGATCGCCTCGTCAACGCATGCGAGCTGGCGAAGTGTGAGCTCAGCGAGTCGGAAGAGGCCGCCATCGCCATTCCGAGTGTCGATCCGGCCGCACCCGAGAGCTGCGGTATCATTCCGATTACGCGCGACGAAGTGCGACAGCTCACCCTGGATTTGGTCCGCTCCACGTTTGGCATCTGCGACGAAGTTCTCGCCCAGGCGAGCCTCAAAGCGCGCGACATGCAAGCCGTGTTTCTGGCCGGCGGCAGCACACGCCTTCCGGGTGTCGTCGAGTACATCGAATCGTACTTCGGCAAGCGCCCACGCTCGGATCTGGACCCGATGCAGGTCGTCGGGCTAGGCGCTAGCTTAGCTGCGGCGCGCCCGGCCGTCTCGGAGCTCCTCTCGATCCCTGCGCCTGAGCCCAGGTGAGCGAATCGCTAGTTCGACAGTGCCTTGATGACGGCCTCATCGAGGTGCACGTCCTGCTGCGGGAACGGAATCCCGATGCCGGCCTCGTCGAGAGACAACTTGGCTGTCCGGACCGTCGCCTGCCAGACGTCCCAGTAGTCCTCTGTCTTGCACCAGACGCGGACCTGCCAGTCCACCGAGGACCCGCCAAGGCCTTTCAAGAACACCTGAGGCGCAGGGTCCTTGACCATGCCGGGCACGTGCGCAGCCGAAGCTTCGAGGGCTTTTCGCGTCGCGTCGATGCTGGCCGAGTACTCGGCACCCACATCCACGTCGACTCGGCGAACGTCATAGCCGGTGTAGTTGGTGATCGTGCTTCCGAAGACCGCGCCATTGGGGATGATCAGCTTCCGATTGTCGAGTGTGCGGAACTCGCAGGTGAAGAGATCGATGTGCTCGCACACGCCCGTGTCGTCGTTCACTTCGACGAAGTCTCCAACTTTGAAGGGTCGGAACACGAGCAGCATGATGCCCGCGGCAAAGTTGCCCAGTGTGCCCTGGAAAGCCAATCCCACCGCAAAGCCAGCAGCGGCCAACACGGCGGCGAAGCTGGCCGTTTGAATTCCAAAAACGCCCAAGCAACCGAGAACGGCGCCAACGAGAATCAGGTAGCGCGCGAACTTCGCGAAGAAGCGCGTCAGGGTGGCGTCGAAGCTGCGCTTCTCGAGCCCTGCGCGGACGCCTCGCTCCGCCCAACTCGCCAGGACGAATGCAAAAAAGAGCGCCAGCAGGACGCCCAAGACCTTGGGGCCGTGCTCCATTAACAGATCGATGTACTTGCTGGTGTCAATGTCCATGATGTCTCCACTATTCGAACCGCGGTTAGCGCAGCAGTTGGTCGAGGATGACCAGGTTTTCGGCTTCTACGTCTCCGACGGAGCCGTCGGAGAGGATCATCGCCTTTGCTGCGTCTAGAAACAGTTGCCGGTGTTCTTTCGGGATGTCCCCGGGGTCGAGGTCGTCGGCGCGGGGTGGAACCTCGAGCCACTGCGCGACCTGCTGCTGCTCTTCTTCGTCCAGACCAAGTCGAATCACCATTTTGACGATGAACTCACGTTCTAGGTCGGTGATCTCGAGGTCGGCCCAGGCGAACGAGCAAACAAACCTCATGAGCTGAAGCCTGTCTTCCCTATTGAGCGTGTCCAACATGCGCGGGACTCTACTCCGAGCGGCGCGGCAAGACTAGCCTGAAGAAAGGGGCACAGTGACCAGCGTGAAACCAAAATGGCCCCTGCGGATCCGCCGAACTCCTGGGCTCTCCGGCGCACGGGGCCTCCTCGATGCAGATCGCCGCCGCAAGGAGCTACCGCGACCGTTGTTTTAGGCTATGGTGCGGCTCCCATGGCCACCAAAGTGACGATGCCGCAACTCGGCGAGAGCGTCGTAGAAGGCACCATCGGCAAATGGCTCGTCTCCGCCGGGCAGTCTGTCGCCAAGGACCAGCCGATCGTCGAGATCCTCACCGATAAGGCGGACAGCGAGCTCCCATCGCCCGTTGCTGGCGTTGTGACGCAACTGCTCGCGGCCGTGGACGACATCATCGCGGTTGGCGATCCGATTTGCGAAATCGACGAGAGCGCGCAAGCGAGCGCCGCCGCCGCGCCGATCACCGAGCCCCCGGCGCCTGCTTCCGCTGCCGGCCCTGCGCCGCCGACTTCGCCGTCGGTCCGCAAGCTCGCGCGAGCGCGGGACGTCGACCTGTCCGCCGTCCAGGGCTCGGGCGAAAGTGGACGCATCATGCATGACGACGTGATGGCGGCGATCAGCAACGCGCCCAGTCCCGCACGGGTCGCGAGTCCGCCTCCGCCTCCACCACCAGCTCAGGCTGCAGCGGCGCCCCCGGCGCCTGCCCCTTCCCCCGTGGCCCAGCGAGCGCCGGCGTCCGCAAGAGGCAGCGGCCCGTCCGGAGCGTTTCGCCTGCCGCCCTATGTTCCCAAGCCCGGCGACGAGGTCGTTCCCTTCACGCGCCGCCGCCGAATTATCGCCGACCACATGGTCTTCTCGAAGCAGACCGCCCCGGACGTGGTCACCTTCGCCGAATGCGACCTTCATCGGACGGCGATGCTTCGAACCCAACACAAGGCGCAGTTCAAGAAGGACGGCGTCAATCTCACCTACCTTGCATTTGCGATCGCAGCGACCGCTCGGGCACTGCGCGAGTTCCCGGAAATCAATTCGCGCGTCCTCGATGACGCATTCGTCAAGCTGGCCGAGGTCAACATCGGCATTGCGGTCGACACTGACGAAGGCCTGGTCGTCCCCGTGATTCGAAATACCGACGACCTCACGATTCGAGGCGTTGCTCGCGCTGTGGCCGACGTCGCGGAGCGAGCGCGCTCCGGCAACCTCACTCCAAACGATCTCTCGGGCAAGACGTTCGCCATCTCCAACCCCGGGCGCCGAGGCAACCTCGTCGGCGGCGCGATCATCTCGCAGCCCAACGTCGCAATCCTTCGCCTCGGTACGATCAAGAAGCGAGTCGTGGTGATCGAGCATGAGGGCGAAGACGTGATGGCGATCCATCCGGTGATGCACATGGCCCTGACCTACGACCACCGAGTGGTGGACGGGGTGCATGCGAATGGGTTCCTGTACCGGGTTGCGGAAATTCTCGAGTACGGGGACTTCGAGCTCTAACCGGGGCGCGGCGGAACGCGACGCGGGGGTTCGACGGACGGGGCGGCTTGTGCTGCCGCGGGTGTTGGGGGGTGAGGTGTTGGGTGGGTTGGCTGGTACGGCTTGTTTACACCGCCCCGCCCACCCCCACCCGTAATCCTCCCTGGCGCGGCATTCGCTTCGCTCTGCCTTGCCGGCGCTTCGCGCCGGGCTTCGCCCTTCGGGCTCGCGCTGCCGCGCATGGCTTGGGGCGGTCTTTTGGAACTTGTCTTGATGACTCCGTACGGAAGAACGCGGTTCGAAATGTCTCCGTATGGAGGGGCGCTTTTTTCCGCGCCCCGATCGGGCCTACTCGGTCTTCTTATTGACCACGAAGCGCAGATTCTTGAACTCAGTCTGCCCGAGTGTGTAGATCACCTCGCTCAGGGTCCGGTATGGCGTTCGTTTGTCGGCGATGATTTGGACGTCGCCGACGAATGGCTGGTTTACGAAGCGCTGCGCGGTTCGCTTCTTTCGGTCGCGGATATCGCCCAACGTCTTGTAGAGCGGCGTGATCAGGAAGCCACTGCTACCGCCTTGTTTGAGGCTGGGGTCGACGATCCCGTTGCGGAGCTCGAGGACGGATTTGCCGTCCACCATCACCGCGCCGCGCGAAATTTGGACGGAAATGGCGTCGCTGAGCTCCACCTTGGATGTCGAATAGGGAATCCTCAGCTCGCTGCTCTCCTGAACCGCCGCTGCGGATGATGTTGCGAAGATCGCCATCATGTAGACCAGCAGGATCGTGAGCATGTCCATCATCGGGTAAATGTTGAGCCCGAAGTGCTCAGGCTCGGGGCGGCGACGCAGCTTCGCGCGGACGACTCGATTTACATACGCCATCGAGACGGACTTCTCTGCGACGGGCGGTGCAAGGGAAGGGCGGGACGGTCTCCTCGTCTCGTTTGCCACTATCGAATCCCCGCCGAGAGTAGAACCTCAGGGAACAGCTCGTTTTCATCACCTCGGACGGCGTCCATGGCAGCGATCAGATCTTCATATGGCACTTCGGGATCAGCGCTGAGGGTGACTCGGGTTTCGTCTTCGAACTGCTTCTTGACGCGACTCGCGCAGGTCGTGAGCGCCTTCCAGTCATGCTCGCCGTTCATTCCGGCCGGCACGGTGATGACCTTGCCGGGCGCCGTGGTGGTGCAGCCCCGCGCGAGCTTGCCGCCCGACCCTGAGACGACGATGCCTTCACGCGTCACGGTCACGTTCAGGTTGAGGGCTTCATCCGCTGCTGCACGCTTTCCGATCCCGCCTTTGCGATAGTCGGGGAGCGCCGCTTCGACCTGCGAGAAGAAGGCAACCGTCGTCAGGGTCATCAACAAGAACATGACGATGTTCACGACGATGTCCAAGAACGGAACGATGTTCAGCTCCTCACTGGTCTCGGACGGATCGAGGTCGGGAATGCGCGTTCGCTTCCGGACGTAGGCTCGTTGGCGTGGTGTCAGTCGTGCGGGCATGGCTGGGCCCGATCAACCGCCTTGCCGGCGCAGCGTGAGGAGGTTCTCCAGCTGCATCGTGACCTTTTCCATTTCGTGCTTGTGTCGCTTGGTGAGCCCGTGAAGCACGAGGTGAGCGACCATGAAGATCACCGCGATGAGAAGACCAAGGAATGTGTTCCACATGGCCTCGGCGATACCGGCCGACAGCAGCGCCGTCTTTTGCGACGGGTCGTCGATGGTGCCGACCGCCTTGAAGGCACGGATCAGACCGCTGATCGTGCCCAGCAGGCCGATGAGCGTTGCGATGTTGGCCAGCGTCCAGAGCGAGCCCGTCCGCTTTTCGAGCGCAGGGATCACTTCCGACATCTTCTCTTCCATCGAGGCGATGACGGCTTCCTCTCCGCGGTTGACCTGGGTCAGCCCGGATTTCACGACCTCGAGCAGTGGCACTGCCTTGGCCTCGCACTGCCGAATTGCGCGATCGATGTTTCCCGCCTGCACGAGCTTTCGAATTCGGTTCATGAATTCGGCGGCATCCACGCTGTAGTTCATCCGGATGTACCAGGCGCGATCGATGATGATGCCCACCCCGAACGCTAGAACACCGAGATTGACGAACGAAAACGGAGCACCTTCGAGCAGTGCTTCCCAAATCTCATGCATGCCTGCGGCTCCCTCCGGCTCGCCGTTGATTTGGCGAGAAAACCCCTCAGTTTTCGCTACCCTCCAGCCCCACTGAAATTCGGACCCAAGAGCTGGAATCCGTTGAAATCATTAGGACTGTCGGGACGAACCCCTTAACCGATGGGCAAGCTACCCCACGCCCCGCGAAGTTGTCAACGCGACTACAGCTTTTTCCGCTTTTTGCACCCAAGCTCGGCAGGTCCGGGGTTTCTAAGGGACTGTACCGGGCGCGATGTTGACTTGCTGGATCCAACCGTTATCATCCCTATATAGTAAGCAAACCATGGAATTGCTTACTGTTCTGGGGGGAACAGCGAGTTTTAGTCAGAAGGCAGTGATGGGGATCGAACCGTACTCACTCGGGGTCCTGATAACACTGTCGAAGTAAAGTTCGCAGGAGGCAGGAATAAGATGGCCAAATTGGCGTACCACTTTGAAGCAGGCGGATGGGCGATGTGGCTAATCCTCGTTTGTCTGGTGTTTGCAATCGGGTTCACGATCGAGCGCGCGATGTATCTCTACAAAGCGTCGATCGACAAGGACGAGTTCATCGCAAAGATGCAGAAGTGCATCACTGCCGGAGACGTCGCGGGCGCGATCAAGGTTTGCTCCGCGGAGCACAATCCGCTCGCGCGCATCGTCAAGCAGGGTTTGCTCAAAGTGAACCGTCCCGATGCCGAAGTTCAAGCGGCCATGGATGAGGCCGCGCTCAAGGAGCTCCCGCTGATCGAACGGCGCACGCCGTACCTGGGCCTGCTCGCAAACGTCGGCATGCTCTGCGGCCTGTTCGGAACCGTCGTTGGTCTCATCACTGCGTTCGGTGAGGTCGCGAAGGCTGACGCGGCTAGCAAGGCAACCGGCTTGGCCAAGGGCATCGAAGAAGCGATGAACTGCACCGCGTTCGGTCTGATCACCGCGGTCTTCGCGCTTCTGATGATGGGCCTTCTCAATGGCAAGACTCAGAGGATCATCGACGACATCAACGCGGCCACCGTACAGGTTCTGAACCTCGTGGTGGGCAACCGTTCAAAGGTCGATCTTCAGAACCTTCCCGCGGAGTAACGAGCCAGATGGCTGCAATCGATAGCGGTGGAGGAAACTCCGGGAAGAAGGCGGTCAATCAGGAGATCCCCCTGATTCCGTTCATCGACCTTCTCCTTTGCTGCGTCATGTTCTTGCTGGCCACCGCGGTCTGGAACCAGCTCGCGGCTGTGAATGCCAATCAGCAGGTCCCCGGTCAAGCTTCGACGGAAGACGCACCGCCCGAGGACGAAAAAGTGAAGCTAATCCTGCAGGTTCGGAACTCCGGCTACGTGCTGGGGTCGTCGGCGGGGGAGAGTATCGACATCAGCAAGCGAGTCGTGGCGGACCAGAAGGAGTTCGACATCGACGAGCTACAAACCAAGCTCGCGCAGTGGAAGCAGGCTTGGGACAAGCGCGACGACCTGATCGTCGCGCCCGAAGACGGCGTTCGGTACGAGGACGTCATTCGCGCAATGGATGTCGCGACAGCGGCGGGCTTCACCACCCTGTCGATGGCGGACGGAGCTGCGTTCCTGTAGGGGGAAACCATGGCGATCAAACGGCCAGAACCAGAGCTACTCCGTCACATTCCGCTGAAGTTCGTGCGCGAGCGCGTTTCGGGCCACGCCCGTAAGTCGGTGGACCACCAGATCCCACTGATTCCGTTCATCGATTTCCTGATCGTTCTCGTGATCTTTCTGCTCATGTCGTTCTCGGCTTCGGGCGAGCTGGTTGCGCAACAGCCAACCATTACGATGCCGGACGCCAAGAACACCGAGCAGATCGAAATCTCGCCGATCGTCGCGGTCGACGAGCGGGTGATTACGCTCGACGGCACTCGGGTCGCTGACACACAGACGCAGGGGCAGTCTGCACAAGTCGATCGGATCGAACCGCTCATTGCGGGCCTCGAGGCGGAGAAGCGCAAGTGGGAGACGATTCATCCTTCGGAGCCGTTTGCGGGCCAAGTCATCGTGCAGGCGGACCGCAACATCGATTTCCGAGTCGTGAAGAAGGTCATGTTCTCGGCTGCCTCCGCGGGCTACGGCAACGTCAGCTTTGCCGTGAACCAGCGCGAGTAGCGAACTTCCAGTAAGCTTCCCCGCATGGAGCCGTCAGCGCTCACTCCTGCCGAGTTCGACGGCATTCGCACCAACCGATACCGGCCACGTCTTCCGTGGGCGCGTATCGGTTTCGTCGTTTTGCTGGCCGCGCTCATCGCTGGGGCGTATTTCTGGCGTCAGAAGGTCCGGGCCGACGAGCTCAGAAGCCGCATTGAGGCCCTTCACGTTGAGCGGGTCCTCCCGGTGCTCGACAAGCTCGACGCCACTCGTGCAGAGCTCGAGGAAAAGGCGCTTGGAGCGAAATCCGGCGCGGCAAACCGCTTGGTCGAAGCCCAAGTGCGACTTTCCGCCCTCCATGACGAGAAAGTGGTGTACCTCAAAGTTCGCGCGCCGGAGCTCGCTTCCGAGAATGCGTTACGGACCGCGATCCAGACCGAGGAGGAGGACGCAATCGGCCCGTGCCTAGGTCTGGAGCTGACTCCCCTTTCGGCGCTCTCGGAGGTGCCTGAAGTCCTCACGCCCAAGTGGCTCGCGCGAATCCACGACACCAACGACATGCAGCGGCTCTCCGTGCGCGAAGAGCAGCTCGCTCGAGCGATCGAACGCGAGCTCCCGGCGCTCGAGAAGCGCGTGCCCGTCGACTATTTCCTGCTGTTGTTGGTGCAGGGCAAGAGCCGGCTACGGGACCCCGTCGACGTCTTCCTCTGGAACCTCGAGCAGGACAAGCTCGTCTTGCGTTCCCGGACCGAAAACCGCGGCCGCTTGATCACGGTCCGCAGCCAAATTGGACCCAATGTCGACCCTGCCAAAGCCGCTGGCGATCCGATCGTCACCGCCGACTGTTCCATTGCAGCGCACATCAAGGCGCAGCTGGGGGAGCCGACGATGGATCTGGCAACGCGGGACTGACCGCCCGGGTCTGCGCGTAGTCGATTCGTTCGAGCCAGCGCTGAGCTTCAGCTCGGGCGGCGCGGCTGGTGCCCGCGCGAGCCCTCCAAGTCGCGGCGGACTGGCCGTAATCACCGTTGGCGAAGAAGGTGATCCCGAGAAGGCGGCTCAGCTCTTGATCGAGGCGAAGGCTCGGCAAGCCGAGCCGCTTCGCATCTTGGAGCAGCGGAAGCGCGAGCGCGTAGCGACTTGCGCTCATCAACTGTCGGGCCTCGAGATACGGCCCGAGACCATCGTCCCGAATCGCTGCCAGCGAATGTGCGAGGTGAACGACGACCGGGCTCGGCGAGCGGCCGAGGAAGATCTCGTAGAGCAGCTTGCGCTGCGCGTCGGTGGCTTCGAGGGCGAGCTTCTTCACTTCGCTTTGCCGAGCGGCGCCGTCGGTGCGCGGGATGTTCAGCAGCTCCCCGTAGAGCGCGTCCGCCTCCGCCAACTTGCCGAGCGTCCAATGCGCATCTGCGTATTGCTCCAGGGCGGCGGCCACGATTGGCTTGGGGGCGTTCATTGTCGCCCGAAGCGCCTCGAGGGTCGCCAACGCCTCGGCGTCGCGTCCGTCCCGAGCGAGGGCGCCCACCAGGATGGCCCGGGCCTGCGCCTCCTGCTCGTCGATGTCCAGAATGGCGCGACAGGTCTCGATCGTACGGAGGTCGTCGCGGGCGGCTGCATCGCCGGCCAGGTCGGCCCTCAGCTTTGCGAGCTCGTGAGGACAGACCGACGAGAAGATGCTGGGCCTTGCCAGCGCCACCTCGGCCACGCCGCGCTCCGTCGGCGTCACCGGTACCTCTTCGAGGTAGGCGTGCCAGTTCCCTTCCAGCTCGTCCAAGTCGTCGACCTCGCCGCGACGGTACGTTTCGAGAAGCGCTTCCATCCCGCGGGTCGCGATCAGAAAGCGAATCAAGGACCCCGCGGCCATGTATGCGCGCCGTGCGGGGAGAGCGCTGAAGCGCACGCTCATGACGGCGGCCGCTGAAGGAAGCTCGTTTCGGTCCATCATGATCCTGGACCACTGGTCGGGGTCGAGCTCATCCCGGACGTCCCAAGCGAGGGCGACCGCGGCGCCTTCGACGATGCCTGGGTTCGGAACCAGGCCTCCGAGCGTCCCTGCGATGGCGAAAGGCCCGCGCCCTGCCTCCGCGAGCACCGCGTGCACGACTTCGTGTCCGAGCACCGGATGCGGCCAGTGCGACATCTGCAGATAGACCTCGCGTCGCCAGGGCTTGGCGATCAGCGTCCGCCCGACGCCAATGAGGTCTTTCTTCTCGTTCTGGTTCCGAAAGAAATAGGCGGTGACCGGCTCCTCCGACGAGAGACCGGTTAGAGATCGAACGCGCTCGACCTGGAAGTCGCAGTCCTCCAGCAAGCGAATGGCATCCTCGGGGGTCGTTTCGCGCGGCATGTGCACGACGCAGTGCGCCCCGCGCTCCGTCTTTCCGAGCCGTTCGACCAAATACTGCTCACTCACCGAGTGTCCGAGCTCGTTGCCTTGCCAATACGACGCCGCGACGACGCCCAAGGCCCCGACACAGGCCGCAATCGCAGCGATCTGGGATCGACCCCGGCCGCGTAGTCCGAGC
>CAMYMX010000029.1 GCA_947259605.1 uncultured Polyangiaceae bacterium
GTGTTCCTTGGTGCCTGGACCCTCGTAGCGCTCCTGGTTGGCGGCGCGCTGATCGGCGCAATCGGGAGCGCCGTGTCGGTGCGTCGATACCTCTCGGTGTGACATGAAAATCGAAAGTAGATTCTGGGTTTGGTTTTCGGCTGGGCTTCTGGTCGTGGCCGCTGGCGCAGCGGCCGAACAGGACCTGGGGATTGGCAGCCTCACCGACGTGGACGCGGTCGAAGGGAAGATCGCAGAGAACCTTGCTCGCGTGGAGCACGCGCAAACGCGACAGGCCCAAATCGACACCGAGATCTCGGGCTTGGCCGACAAGCGCGAGGAGGCCGAAGGGCGGCTGCACGAACGCGCACGGGCGCTCTACCGGATTAGACGCGCTGGCATGCTTCCGGTCGCGGGCGGATTCGACGCCTTGATGGGCCACCTTGCTCGGGTGCAGCGGCTCTCACGCATGGTCAAGAGTGACCTCGAGACGATGGACTTCCTCGGCGAACGAGGCTCGGCGCTTCGGCTCGAAAAGAACGAGCTTGCCGACGTGCTCAAGGAGGCGCAGCTGGCATTGCATGCCCTCGAAGGCAAGAAGGCAGAGCTCGAGCACAGCAGCAGAAGCGCATCGTTGTTTGCGGACACACTCCGCGGCGCGCGCCAGGATGCACCGCGCGAAAACCAGACCATGAGCTACGGCCGCATTCGGGTCTCCGGTGACATGGACGACCTCGGCGACGGCTTCGCGCAGATGCGCGGTCAGCTCGCTCTACCGGTCCAGGGCTCGATGCGGATAGGTGAAAGCTCTCGGGAGGGCGCGCCCGGCCTGGAGTTCTACGGGCGACCTGGCGGCCCAGTCCGCGCCGCGGCCGATGGAAAGGTAGCCTTTGCCCGGATCTACGGCGCCTACGGACTGATGGTCATCATCGATCACGGAAGCAGCTTTTACACCGTGTACGGTGGCCTTGGCTCGACTGACGTGGAGGTCGGCGACTGGGTCGGCATGAGCACTCGAATCGCGACCCTCGAGAGCAGCGGGCCCGATGCGATTCTCTTCTTCGAAGTCCGAAGGGGAACGCGACCGCTGGACGCCCGTAGCTGGCTCGGGTTGTAGCGCTGGGCCATGTTAGGCTTCGCGCGAGCGGAGGCGACATGAGCTATCGGGACTTCATCAACAATTTGTCGGTCACGCCATTCGGGGTTTGGCTCGTCAAGACGTTTGCCGCGCGCGTGGACCCATGGATCTACAAGCTCACCGGAGGTCGATATGCGAGCACGGGTCCGCTGACGATCCCGCAGCTCACCTTGACCACCGTCGGCAGGAAATCAGGCAAGGAGCGCACCGTTCAGCTCGGCTACACCGCAGACGGCGACGACGTGCTGATCGTCGCGAGCAATTTGGGAGGCGAGAATCACCCGGCCTGGTCGTATAACCTCGACGCGAATCCGTCTGCGAAGATCCGCCTGGGCGCAGAAGACAAGAACGTCGTCGCGACGCGGTTGACCGATTCGGAGAAGGCAATTCTCTGGCCGAAAATCGCAGAAACGATTCCGCAGATGAAGACCTACGTGACGAAAACAGACCGGAATATCAAGGTATACCGGCTGAGCGGCGGCTAGGGACGGCGTCCGCTGACGGCCGTCGGAACGCGCTAGCGTTTGACGGCGCCGAAGGTCTCGGTGAACGCCAAGAGGGCCTCGAGATCGGGGTCGCTGATTTTGTCAGGGCCGAAGGCCGGCATGTCGTCGCCCCCCGAGCGTACCCTCCAGCGCAACTCCGCCGGGGTTTCGAGGTCGCCCGCGATTTTCGGGCCATCTCCCGCCTCGCCGCCCGGGTGGCAGCCTTCGCAGAACTCGGCGTAAACCTCGGAGCCGGTCGCGACGTCGGTCGATTCGAGCGGGAATTCGAAGCTCGCCAGCGACAGCGCGGTGGTTCCGCCGGACTCTTTCGAACAAGCAAACGCGAACGCCAGTAGGCCGATCATCAAGACCGCGAACAGATTCTTCCCCATCTATTTTCCTCTCCCCGGGTGCCGCTATGCGCGCGGCGCCCCCTGATTCCCCTTGCGTCGTAACTGTAGCAGTTTTTCCCCCTGGACCCGAAAAGCTTCCGTTTCGTCATTGACGACGTCGCTGTGGCAGGCTGCCTTTTCTTCTGCGCCGACGGCGTTCTTCGTCTTACCCGCAAGACGGTGAATCTCCTCAGGCGAGAGGTGGCCGCGCGTACGGAGAATCTCTTGCTGATCAAGAGTCAGGGCCGCGGACTTCATCACCCTCTCACGCTCGAAGCCATCGGCCTTACCCGACTCGAACTCGACAATCTCTTTGGAGATGCGGACCGAGCACCAATCGTGCCCGCACATCGCGCAGAAGTCCGTGTCCACGTCGAGGTCCTCGTCGTGAAACGCCCGAGCCGTGTCGCTATCAAAGGCCAGGTCGAAGTGCTTTTCCCAGTTCAGCGCCGCGCGCGCGCGCGTGAGGTCGTCGTCCCAGTCGCGCGAACCTGGAATCCCGAGGGCGACGTCCGAGGCGTGGGCCGCGATTTTGTACGCAATACAACCTTGCTTGACGTCGTCGCGCTTGGGCAGGCCGAGGTGCTCTTTCGGAGTCACGTAGCAAAGCATCGCTGCGCCGTGGTAACCGGCCGAGGTTGCGCCGATGGCGCTCGTGATGTGGTCGTAGCCGGGAAAGACATCGGTCACGAGGGGGCCGAGCACGTAGAATGGCGCTCCGTGGCAGCGCTGGCGCTGGAGCTTCATGTTGTATTCGATTTGATCGAAGGGGACGTGGCCAGGGCCTTCGACCATGACCTGGCAGCCTCGTCGCCAGGCACGTTCGGTCAGCTCACCCAAGCGGTCGAGCTCACCGAGCTGCGCGGCATCGGTCGCGTCGGCAAGGCCGCCTGGGCGTAAACCGTCGCCGAGCGAAAACGAAACGTCGTACTCGCGCATCAGGTCACAGATCGCCTCGAAGTGCGTGTACATCGGATTCTCCTGGCCATGGTGAAGCATCCACTTGGCAAGCAGGGAGCCTCCGCGCGAAACGATGCCAATCAGTCGCTTGCGAATGAAGGGCAGGTGCTCGCGCGCCACGCCCGCATGAATGGTGAAATAATCGACCCCTTGCCGAGCCTGATGGCGCAGGCTCTCGAGAATGACCTCGAGCGTGAGCTCTTCGATGCTGCGGCCGATGATCATGGAGTAGATGGGCACCGTGCCGATCGGCACCCGCGAATGACGGATGATCGCCTCCCGGGTAGCGTCGAGGTCGCCGCCGGTAGACAGGTCCATGACCGTGTCCGCACCCCAGCGCTCCGCCCAGCGCAGCTTCTCGAGCTCTTCGTCGCTGCCGGAAGAAACGGGCGACGCACCCATGTTCGCGTTCACTTTCGTGAGCCCCGCCCGACCGATGCACATCGAATCGAGGTCGTAGCCCAGGTGGACCCTGTTGGCGGGGATGATCATCCGGCCCGCGGCGATCTCATCCCGGACCTGCTCGGCGCTGAGGTGTGCTTCGCGCTCGGCGACGCGTTTCATTTCCGGCGTCACGATCCCGAGGCGCGCATGCTCCAACTGCGTGAGGGGGACAAAGCCAGCAGGCGGCCGCCAACGGCCGTCTTCGAAGCACCAATCCTCGGGCATGAAATCCCAGGCGTTCTTGTTGCTCGGCTGCGGCATGCCGGGAGTGTCCGGGGAGGAGAACGTTCGGGGGCCGCCAATGTCCGGGGCGTTCGCAAACGAGCCCGGTGTCGTGCCAGCGCGCGAGGTCGACGGGTTGTAGGCGCCGCGAAGAGGGATCTTGAAATCAGTCATCATGCTTCTCCAGTAGGGAAGAAGCCGATGGTTCGCTTCCCTACGCCGGTTTGAGCCGGATCAGGTTCGACGGGTTCTTCTCAGCCCTTTGTGGCGCCCCGAGCGAAGAGAGACTCTAGCACGGCCCTCGGGGCACAGCTATCCTCGGCCGCACCGTCCTCGGAAAGACCATGACTGCGACGCCTCTCTATCGCTCCCGCCCCTCTGGCTTCGACATTCAGCCGGCCTCGCAGCCCGAGGCTCGCAAGATCAACGACTTCATTTATCTCTCGGAGGGTCTTTCGAACTCGTATTTGATCACGACACGCGAGGGGCGCGTGGTGATCAACACTGGGATGGGGTTCGAGGCGCCGGTTCACAAACGGAACTACGACGCCATCGATCAGAGACCGCTTCGCTACATTTTGCTCACACAAGGCCACGTCGACCACGTCGGCGGCGTCGACCTCATGCGCGAAGCAGAGACCAAGCTCGTTACCCATGCCCGCAATCAAGCGCATCAGGCCGACGATGCGCGCATCGCGTCGTTTCGAGCCTCGCGTAGCGCGTTCGCCTTTGAGGACGCGATCGCGCGTGCCTGGACTTACATTCAAGAACAGGTTGGCGGCGGGATCCCAGCTCAGTCGCGTCCGATTCCAGACATCACCTTCGAAGAGCGCCACGAGATCGAGCTGGGCGGGCTTCGGATGGAGCTCATCTCGACACCGGGCGGCGAGACGACCGACTCGATGGTGATCTGGTTGCCGCAGCACGGGATCTGTTTCACCGGCAATCTCTTCAGCGCGCTGTTCGGACACTTTCCGAATCTCGTGACGGTGCGTGGCGACCGTTATCGCGAGGCGCTAGGCTTCATCGACTCGCTCGAGACCGTCCTCGGGCTCGAGCCCGAGCTGCTGCTGCCCGGGCATCACGGACCGGTCGCGGGCAAGGAGACCATTCGCGAAGAGCTGACACGGCTGCGCGATGCGGTTCGACATGTTCACGATGAAACCGTCCGAGGCATGAATCACGGCAAGGATGTCCACAGCCTCATGCGCGAGGTTAAGCTGCCGCCGGAGCTGGAGGTCGGCGAGGGGTACGGAAAAGTATCCTGGAGCGTGCGTGCGATTTGGGAGAACTACGCAGGCTGGTTTCACCACAGCTCGACGACGGAGCTGTATCCGGTGCCCGCTTCGAGCGTACACAGTGATTGGGTCCATCTCGCGGGTGGCGCGGATGTGGTCGCTGGACGCGCCAGTGAGAAATTGGGATCAGGCAAGCCGCTCCAGGCGATTCACCTCGCTGAAGCCGCGCTCCACGCATCGCCTGCGAATATTGCCGCGCTCGAGGTGATGATCGGTGCGCACGAGCGGCTCGAAGTCGAAAGCGAAAATTTCTGGCTGACCCAATGGCTTCGCAAGCAACTCGCTGCGCTTCGTTCGTCCCTCGCAGCCGCACAGAGCAAGGGTTCGGAGTGATCGACAGGTCGAGCGACATTCGGATCGACGACCTCGCTGCGCCGGTACTCACCCCGATGCAGAAGATGGTGGTCGATGGGTTTGCCGGTGCAGAGGTTCACTTCGGTGAAGATGCGGTGCTGACGGAGGCCCGGGAACGAACCGGGCTTTCGGATTTTGGTCCGAACGATTTCCGCGATCGCTTGGCGGTTTGGTGCCAGGCGGTCGACGAGGATGCCGAGCTGGGTCCGATGGGGCGGATTCGATTCTTCGGCGACATGGTGCGCTACGCCTCGAACCGCTTGCGGTTTCATGACCTGCTACAGCGACACCCCGAAATCCTCGAGGTGGAGATTCGAAAGCCCATCATCATTGCCGGGCTTCCCCGCTCGGGGACCACGCACCTCCTCAACTTGATTGCCGCAGACAGCCGTCTCCGCTCGCTTCCCTATTGGGAGAGCCTCGAGCCAATTCCCGATCCGAGCCATGTGCCCCGGCACAAAGAAGAGGACCCGCGCTACCTGAGGTGCTCCGCTGAACATCAGATGCTCGGACAGGTCGCCCCCTTGCTCAAGAACATGCACGACCTGGCTCCGGACCACGTCCACGAAGAAATTGAGGTCGCGAATCTCGATTTTTCATCTTACCAGCCTGAGTGGCTGGCCGTGGTTCCTCGGTGGCGTGACTACTACTACGAACACGATCAGCGCCCGCACTACGCGTACATGAAGACCGTGCTCAAGGCTCTGCAGTGGATGCGAGGTCCGGATCGATGGGTGCTGAAGTCGCCCCAACATTTGGAGCAGCTCGGCCCCCTGATCGAGACGTTTCCGGATGCGACCGTGGCGCTCACGCATCGCGACCCGGTCTCCGTCGTCGCGTCTGCAATTACGATGCTCACCTACGGGGACCGCCTTCGGCGCACCAGGGTGGACCCGCCTGCCGTGGCGGCGTATTGGATCGATCGGGTTGAACGACTTCTGCGTGCCTGCGTGCGCGATCGGGAGCTCTTGCCCGAATCGCGAAGCATCGACGTGCTTTTCCACGACTTCATGGCGGACGACGTGGCGATGGTGGAGCGCATCTACGAGGTGGCGGGCATCGAATTGACCGATGACGCGAGGTCCGAGCTCGAAGGCTACATGGCCGCGAACCCCCGCGGGAAGCACGGCCGGATCGTGTACGACCTTCCAGGCGATTTCGGGGTCGATCCAGAGATGCTTCGCAAGCGCTTCGATTTCTACTACGAACGATTCCCTATCAAGGCGGAGAGATGATCAAGCAGGTCAAGATTCACGGTCCGGGCAAGGTCGGGCTCGATGATGCGGAGAAGCCCGAGCCGGGGCCTCGTGACGCTGTGGTGCGCGTTGCGGCCTGCGGCGTCTGCGGCACCGACGTTCGATACGTTCGCATGGGGGGCCTCGGGCGTGCCATGCCGCTCGGGCACGAGCTCTCCGGGATCATCGCGTCGGTGGGCGCCGAAGTGTCCAATCTGAAGCCGGGAATCCGGGTCGTGCTCAACCCCACGGCGTCGGCGAACATGATCGGCAACGGCGGCTCCGAAGGTGGCTTCACGCAGGAGCTCCTCGTTCGAAACGCGGCCGACGGCGGTTGCCTGTTTCCAATCCCCGATGCGCTTCCGATGCACCTGGCCGCGCTCTCGGAGCCGCTCGGCGTTGGGATGAACGCGGTCGACCGGACGGACGTCGCGCCGGGGGACAAAGTCGCGGTCTTCGGGGCCGGCCCCATCGGGCTTTCCGCGATCGCCACCCTGCGCGACCGCGGCATCACCGATGTCGTCGCCATTGATCTCTCGCCACGACGGCTGGAGCTGGCCTCCGCACTCGGCGCGCGCGCGACGGTGAACGCCTCGGAGCAGGACCCTTGGGTGGAGCTCAAAAAGCTTCATGGCGAAGCCGCGCTGATGGGTGCGCCGATGGCCGGGACCGACGCCTACATCGAGGCGTCGGGTGCGGGCAAGGTGATCACCGACGTCCTGCAAAACGCAAAGGCCGAGTCGCGGCTCACGGTGGTGGCGCTCCACGACCAGTCGGTCAACGTGAGCTTTCTCTGGGTCATGATGAAACAGATGACGATCCGGGGTGCGATGGAGTATCCGGCGGACTACAGCGAGGCAGTCCAGCTGCTGACCCGCTGGGACCTCTCGCCGATGATCACCCATCGGTTCCCGCTCGAGCGAATCAGCGAAGGAATCGAAGTGGCCAGCGATCCGAATGCCGGCGGGAAAGTCATGATCGATATCGACCTCGAGGTGCGCTAATGAGCAACGCGGTAAACTTTGATTTCTCGGGCGTGCGAGTCCTGGTCACCGGAGGATCCAATGGGATAGGCGCGGCCATCTCGAAAGCCTTTGCAGATGCCGGTGCCGATGTCGTGATCACCGGGACGCGCGCTTCGGCAAGCGAGTATGAGGGCGACCTGGCCGCCTACGAGTACCATCGGCTCGAGCTCGCCGACAAAGCCGCAATCGAAGCGCTGGCTGGTTCGCTTGAACGCCTGGACGTGCTGGTCAACAACGCTGGGGCAAATTTTCCCGGCGGGAAGCATGAAGCGGTCCCCGATGTCTTCGAGGAGTCGGTTGGCATCAATCTGTTCGGCGCGTATCGGCTTGCAGTCGGCTGCAAGGACAAACTGGCCGCGAGCGAGCTCGACGGCGGCGCGAGCGTCGTGAACCTGGCCTCCATGGGTGCCTTCCACGCGGTCCCGATCGTGCCCGGTTACAGCGCAGCCAAGGCGGGCATCGTTCAACTCACCAAGAACCTCGCGGCGACCTGGGCAGGCGATGGCATTCGCGTCAACGCCGTCGCTCCCGGCCTCATCGAAAGCAACATGACCAAGCTCATGAAGGGCGTCGAGCCGCTCGAAAAGCCCTTCCTCGACCGTACGCCGCTTGCGCGCTGGGGCGCCCCGGAAGACATCGCGCCCGTCGTGCTCTTTCTAGCCAGCTCGTCGGCACGGTTCATGACGGGACAAACGATTCTGGTCGATGGGGGCTACTCCATCACCTAGGCCGTGCGATGACTAAGATTTCCAAGCCCACGCTCATCGATGCCGCCCTCACGTACGGAACCTTTCCGGCCGTGTTTGGCGGTGCGATGGGGCTCGGGGTCTACGGTGTCGCGCAGGGTTGGAATCCGGTCTTCACCGCGATGGGACTCACAGGCGCCGTCGTCCTTCTGCTGCTCGTCCTCGAGCGGGTCCACCCCTATCAAGAGGAATGGCTTCACAGCCATGGAGACCTTCGGACCGATCTCATCCACAACCTGGTGAACTTCTGGATTCCGGAGGTGTACACGGTTGTGTTCGTCGGCGCGCTCACCGTCGCTGCGGCTTGGCTGTCGAATGCCATTGGCACCGATCTTTGGCCCAGGGAGTGGCCGCTGCTCGCGCAGCTGTTGCTCGCCCTCGTCATCGCCGAGCTCGGGACGTATTGGATTCACCGCCTGATGCACGAGCACCCCTTGCTGTGGCGTTTTCACGCGGCGCACCACAGCGCGCCACGGCTCTACTGGCTCAACGCGGGTCGCTTCCATCCGTTGGACCTATTCGCGCAGCAATTTCTGGCTCTGACGCCTCTGATTCTCCTAGGCGCCGACATGCGCATCATTGCCTTGCACACGCTCTTCACAGCCATTCACGGCATGTTTCAACACGCCAACGTGGACATTCGTCTTGGCCCGCTCAACTGGTTGTTCAGCATGGCGGAGCTCCATCGCTGGCATCACTCCAAGCATCTAGAAGAGGCGAACACGAACTACGGCGCCAATCTCATCTGTTGGGACATCGTGTTTCGTTCTCGGTTCTTGCCGAGCGACCGTCAGCCCCCAACGGAGATCGGCATCGAATCTTTGCCAAACTTCCCCGGCGGCTACTGGGCTCACCTGCTTTCCCCTTTTCGGTGGAAAAAGATCGAGGCGAGCGCTCACACCAAGTAGCGGTGTCCTCGTGTTTGAGTGATGCGGCGTTTTCCGCTACAGAACAGTGATGGGGTGTAGGCAAACCGGGGGCTGTCTGCTGCTGCTCTGTCTGATCGGCTGCGGAGTGGAGGGCTCGACCAGGTCGGGGCCTGCCCTTCAGATGCGCCCAGAGACACAGACCTGCCTGCCCGACCCATCCGAGCCCATGCCTGCGCGTCTTTCCGACACCGGTTGCTTTGCCGACCTCGAGACGCTCACACCGGGGCCGGATCTGATTCCGTATGAAGTGAGCTCGGCGCTGTGGACCGATGGTGCGTTCAAGCCACGGTACATGGTCGTCCCGATTCCAAAGCGGATTACCATCGCCGAGGACGGCGCTTGGGACTTTCCGAACGGCAGCGTGTTGATCAAGGTCTTCGGCTTCGAGTTCGATGCAGGCGATCCGGAAAGCAGCCGTCCCGTCGAGACGCGCTTCATGATTCGAAACGACGGGCGTTGGGAATACTTCACCTATGAGTGGAACGAGGACGGCACTGATGGCGACCTGCTCGACTCGCGAAAGACGGTCGAATACACGATTACAGGAAGCGCGGGACCCGACGTGATCCAGTACCTGTTCCCACAGCGCGACGACTGCACCACCTGCCACTTCGAGTCGATTCACGAGGTGCTCGGCCCGAAGACCTCGCAGCTCAACCGATCCCATGACTACGATGGGTTGGTCGCGAACCAGCTCGTTGCGATGGCGGAAATCGATCTCCTCGACATCGGAGACAACGGCCCGATCGATCCAAGCGCGCAGCCTAAGATGCCGAATCCGCGTACCGGCGAAGGAAGCCTCGAGGAACGAGCCCGCGCGTATCTCGAGGCGAACTGCGCCCATTGCCACCGGCCCGGGGTTTACGCGGACACGGCGCTGCACGGTCTCGACCTCCGCTACGAGGTTTCCCTCGATGAGAGCGGCCTGTGCGAGCAGATGAGGTACTTCCCCGCCTGGGCAGGTATGCCGCGCGTCGCTCCCGGGGATCCGGAAGGCTCCGGCATCTTCCGGCGATTCATTCTCGAAGACGAGCAGCGAATGCCTTCGATCGGCACCTCGGTCGTCGATCCATTTGGCGCCACGCTGCTACGCGATTGGATCGGGCAACTCCCAAGCTGTCCATAGATCGCCGCGCTGTCGCCAACATGCTATGGCAGGCGCGATGACGCGCTACGAGCCAGCGACGATTGAGCCCAAGTGGCAGGCCTTTTGGGAGAAGGACGACACGTTCCGCACGCCCGAAGAGATGGGCCGTCCGAAGACATACATCCTGGACATGTTTCCCTATCCGTCGGGCTCGGGCCTGCACGTAGGGCATCCGGAGGGCTACACAGCAACCGACATCATGGCGCGCTATCGCCGCGCCACCGGGTATGACGTACTTCATCCGATGGGCTGGGATGCGTTCGGCCTGCCAGCCGAGCAGCATGCGATCCTCACCGGCACCCATCCGCGCGATACGACTTCCGAGAACATCGCAACCTTCAAGCGTCAGCTCAAGATGCTCGGCTTCAGCTACGACTGGGCTCGCGAGATCGACACAACCTCGCCCGACTACGTCAAATGGACGCAGTGGATCTTCCTCAAGCTCTTCGAACGTGGCCTGGCCTACCAGAGCGAGATTCCGGTCAACTGGTGCCCGGCGCTCGGAACGGTCCTCGCGAACGAAGAGGTGATCAATGGCCTGAGCGAGCGGGGTGGACATCCGGTCGAGCGTGTGCCGCTTCGGCAGTGGGTGCTGAAGATCACCGCCTACGCCGACAGGCTGCTCGCGGACCTCGAAGGCGTCGAGTGGCCGAACAGCACCCGCATCATGCAGCAGGAATGGATCGGCCGTTCTGAAGGGGCTGAGGTGACGTTCGACGTCGTCGGTCACGACGCGAGCATTGAAGTCTTCACGACGCGTCCAGACACGCTCTTTGGCGCAACCTTCATGGTGCTGGCGCCAGAGCACCCCCTCGTCGAGCAGGTCACCACCGATGAACGGCGCGCCGAGGTCGAATCGTACGTCGAGCAGGCCAAGAACAAGAGCGAGCGCGACCGGCAGGCCGACAAGGAAAAGACCGGCGTCTTCACCGGTGGCTTGGCGATCAACCCCGTCAACAGCGCCGAAGTTCCCATTTACATCGCCGACTACGTGCTTTGGGGCTACGGCACCGGCGCGATCATGGCGGTTCCCGCTCACGATGAGCGCGACTTCGAGTTCGCGACCGCGCACGGGATTCACATCGTCGAGGTGGTGAGCAAGACGGGCACGCCGAGCGAGGTTCCGCTCGAGGAAGCGATGGTCGAGCAGGGCGTTGCGGTGAACTCGGGTAAGTACGACGGCCTGAAGACGGCGGCGTTCAAGAAGCAGGTCACCGCGGACCTCGAGGCGGCGGGCCACGGGACCGCTCGCGTCGAGTACAAGCTTCGCGATTGGAACTTCTCGAGGCAACGGTATTGGGGCGAGCCGATTCCGATGTACTTCCCTGTGGAAACCGACGGCGATCCGCGCACCGGTGCCGACTTCAGGATTCGATACGACCAGCCGATGGCGGTGGACCTGAGCGAGCTGCCGCTTCGCTTGCCCGAGCTCGACGACTACAAGCCTGGTGAAGACCCGGCTGGAGTTCTCGCGCGCGCACGAGATTGGCGCTTCTTCCAAAGAGACGGCGCGTGGTTTGCGCGCGAGACCAACACGATGCCGCAGTGGGCGGGTTCCTGTTGGTACTACCTGCGCTTCATCGATCCCGACAATGCCGAAGCGCTTTGCTCACCGGAGCTTGCGAAACGGTGGCTTCCCGTTGATCTCTACGTTGGCGGAGCCGAGCACGCGGTCTTGCATCTCTTGTACGCGCGTTTCTGGCACAAGGTGCTCTACGACGCGGGGGTCGTCCCGACAAAGGAGCCTTTCAAGAAGCTCGTCCACCAAGGGATGATTCTCGGCGATGGCGGACAAAAGATGAGCAAGTCGCGGGGCAACGTCGTCAACCCCGACGACATCGTGCGGGAGTTCGGCGCTGACTCGATGCGTATCTACGAGATGTTCATGGGTCCGCTTGAGGCGACCAAACCCTGGAGCACGAACTCGATCGTCGGCGTGCGCCGCTTCCTAGACCGTGTGTTCAACGCCACCCTGCGGGCCGATGAGAAGACCAAGTCCGATGACGCGCTCACGCGTCTTTTGCATCGAACGATCCGCAAAGTCACCGAAGACATCGAAGGCATGCGTTTCAATACGGCGATTAGCGCGATGATGGTGCTCAGCAACGAGCTCTTGAAGCTCGAAAAAGTACCGATTGAAGCCCTCGAAGTGCTCGCCAAGCTTCTGCATCCGTTTGCTCCACACCTCGGCGAGGAGGTTTGGGAGATGCTTGGCCACCGCCCCAGCATTCAGCGCGAGCCCTGGCCCGCGTACGACCCGGCGCTCTGCGAAGAAGATGAAGTCGAAGTACCGGTCCAGATCAACGGCAAAGTCCGCGCCCGAGTCACGCTCCCGAAGGACGCCACCGAGGACCAAGCCCTAACCGCCGCCCGCCAGGCCCTCGCCAGCCAGCTCGAAGGCAAAACCCTCCGGAAAACCATCTGGGTCCCAGGCAAAATCCTAAACCTCATCCTCTAGGGACACTCTCTACCCCTCCAAGCACGCGAAATCACAAGACTACCCCGGCACAGATCGCAACGACTAGCGGTCGACTCCTCAGCCTGCAGCACGCGAACGATTCGGTCGAGTTGGAGCGCCCCCTTTTGGAGAGATGGGATCTCTTCGAATCTCATCCCAGTTGTCTCGCTCGCGGCACTCGGAGATCCAGTCGCGATAGGCGGCCGCCTGCGCAGCGGGTTCGTGACCCAGGCGAAGGTACCAGTCCGTTGGGGACCAGAGCTTGGTGAGGCCTGGGGTGAAGCAAGGCAGGCCTGAGTGAATGCGGTGCGTCGACCATTCGTAATCGTTGCCATCATCGACGATATTCGCTCTGACCGGATTCAGATCGATGTACGCAGTGGCGACCGCGAGGTGAGCCTCAGATTTCATCGGCTTGGAGTAGTACCGCTGCTCGAAGAGTTTCCCGGTGGTTCCGTACCGCTTGTTCCGAACCTGCGCGTACCGCTGGGCGACACGCTTCACGAACCTTCCGAAGGCATCCGTTTTGAAGGGACTCGCGAGCAAATGGACGTGATTTGGCATGAGACACAGCGCGTGGGTGGAGACGTCCGAACGCACAAGCTGAGCGCTCATCAGACCGATGAAGAAGAGATAGTCTCGAGGATACGAGAACAATCGTCTGCGATTGTTTCCGCGCAAGACGATGTGATGGGGGACACCTTCTAGGACCTGGCGTGCGACTCTGGGCATGCCCGCTCTATCGGTCGAATAAGGGGCTGGGTTCGTGAGAACTCACCCGCTGCGATCTTCGCCGGAGATCGCACATGGTTTCAGGAACTTAGGAGTGTAGAGAGTGTCCCGGTTAGCGGGCGGCGCCGCGTTTTAGCTCGGTGAGGACCAGCTTGGCGACGGACTTGAGGGTTTCGAAGACGCCTTCGCCCGTTGTGGCGATGGCGTCGAAGTCGGGGACGTTGCCGGTGTTGAGCAAGTGGCGAAGCTCTTCGACGGGCGAGATGTTTGGCATGTCGCGCTTGTTGTACTGAATGACGTAGGGAAGGGTGTCGAGGTTGTAGCCCTGTTCCGCGAGGTTGGTGCGGAGGTTGTCCATCGACTCGATGTTCGCTTCAGCGCGGAGCATCTGAGAGTCCGCCACGAAGACGACGCCATCGACGCCCTTCAGAATCAACTTTCGGCTCGCATCGTAGAAGACCTGCCCGGGCACGGTGTAGAGATGGAAGCGCGTCTTGAAGCCGCGGATTTCGCCGATTTCGAGCGGCAGGAAATCAAAGAACAGGGTTCGCTCCGTTTCGGTGGCGAGCGAAATCATCTTGCCTTTCGCATCCGGGTTGGTGCGGTTGTAGATGTACTGAAGATTGGTCGTTTTGCCGCAGAGCCCCGGGCCGTAGTACACGATCTTGCAGTTGATCTCGCGCGACAAGTAGTTGATGAAAGACATCCCCCTAAGCCTCTCCTAGTCAGTCGTTGAACAAGTTGTCGATGTCGTCATCGGTTATCTCAGCGAACGGTGAGCTCTGAAAAGGATCCTGCTCCTTGGCCATCACCATCTCGAAAATCCGGGTCAGGT
>CAMYMX010000030.1 GCA_947259605.1 uncultured Polyangiaceae bacterium
GTATCGCTCGACTTCGGCGAGCGTCACACCAGGGACCATCAGGCTCAAGGGCTCGGCCTCCCGGTCGGGCGGCTCAATCGGCAAGTCCTCGGTGCCAATCAGGTCCATTTCACAAAGCACCACCGCCTGCTCGATCGCATGCTGAAGCTCGCGGACGTTTCCGGGCCAAGGGTACGCCACCAACGCTTCTTTTGCCCGATGGGTGAAGCCGCGCACCTTCTTCTGGTTCTCCTCCGAGTAAAGCCGGAGGAAATGGTCGGCCAAGAGCGGAATGTCGCTCGGGCGCGCGCGCAACGGCGGCACCTCGAGGACCACCACCTTGAGGCGGAAGTAGAGGTCTTCGCGAAATTTGCCATCTTCTACCAGCGATTTGAGGTCGCGGTTCGTGGCGGCGACGACCCTCACGTTCACCCTGACCGTTTCGTTCCCGCCCACCCGCTCGAGCTCCCGTTCCTGCAGAAACCGGAGCAATTTGATTTGCACCGACAGCGGCATCTCGCTGAGCTCGTCGAGAAACAGGGTCCCACCATCGGCCTGCTCGAAGCGCCCCCTTCGTCGCGTCACCGCCCCGGTGAACGCCCCCTTTTCGTGCCCGAAAAGCTCGGATTCCAGGACGCTCTCGGCGAGGGCCGCGCAGTTCAGCCGAACCAACGGCCCCTCGCTTCTGAGGGAGTGTTCATGAATCGCTTTGGCGATGAGCTCTTTGCCCGTGCCCGTTTCGCCCTGGATCAGCACCGTCGACCGGCTCTTGGCTGCTTGACGCAAGCGGTTGAAAAGGCGTTGCATCGCAGGGTGCACGCCCACGACACGGTCCATGAGAGCGATCGTAGGCAGCGTTCCGGCCGCACCGGCGCGGGCTTCCATGGCATCTCTGGCATGAAGCGGTTTGGCTAGGGAACGCTCGACGATCAGGGCCAGTGCGTCCGGCCGAATAGGGCGGGTAAGGAGGCGGTCCGCGCCGCACGCGAGTGCTTTGACCGCGGTGTCCGTGGAGCCGGTTTCCGCCATGGCGATGAACGAGGCAGCAGGAAGCAGGTTTCTGGCCTGTTGCAGAAAGTCGAAGCCACCCGACCGTTCCGGGTCGATTGCCAGCAAAACCACGTCGGGCATCGACCGCTCCAGGTGCTCGAGGGCGGTGACGCCGTCGGGCGCCGTCTCCACGATGTGCCCGATCGCCGAGAGCTGCCCCTCGAGCGTGGATTGCAGAGCTCGGTCGCTCTCGACAATCAGAATCCGACCGGTCTGTTCCTGAGTCATGGTTCGAGGATGGCCCGACTGTGGTGGCTCGTCCACGATCCAGCGCCGCCCCTGTGCAGCCATTGCATCGGTCGCGTCTGAGGGAGAGCAAATTCTGCACTCCCGCCTCCCCATGTGCGTGGCGCGCGCTTCAGCGGCCACCGCGTGGGCCCAATCCGTGGGCGGCGGCCCTTGGCACGGTTCGTGCTCCTCAAGCGGTCCAATCAGTGGCTCATCGAAGCCCTGAAAGGAGACGATGACGATGCGGCAAACGAACACGAAGATCCATTGGAAGACGGTCCTCACGATTTCCATCTGTACGGCCCTGAGTGCAGCGGCGATGGCTGGCTGCAAAAAGGAGGCAGAGGAGCCCGAGCCAGAGGTCACCACGGGGGCGGAAGCGCCTCCTCAAGCGCCCAAGCCGGTACCGATCGAAGAGGTCCGCTGCGAGCTGCAGACGGTGTACTTCGCCTTCGATTCAGCAGAGCTCGACAGCGCTGCACTTGCGACGATCCAGGAGGCCGTGGAATGCTTCCGTGGCCAAGGGCTCGAAGGCGGGCTCCTTTTGACCGGTGGATGCGATCCGCGTGGCACCGAGGAATACAACATCGCACTCGGCGAGCGACGTGCGAGCGCCGTTCGGGAATACATGCGCGCGCTCGGTTTGAATTCGAGCCGGGTTTCGATCACTTCCGTTGGAGAAGAGATGGCGACTGGCACCGACGAGGCCAGCTGGGCTCGGGACCGCAACGTCGCAGCGAGCGCGGAATAGTTGCCACTTCACCCTGAACCAAGCACCTGGTGCCGGCAGCTCGAGAAGCCGGTCGCCATGACCTAGCTGGAGAAATCCCATGAAGCTCGACGACACGACAAACCAAATCCTGTCTTCACTGACCCAATGGAAGCTGAGCCTGATCTCCGCACTCCCAAATCTGGTGACAGCGCTCATCATCTTGATTCTCGGATGGGGCTTGGCCTGGGCCCTGCGGAGGGTCGTCCGCGGAATCTTTCGAAGGCTCGCGATGCGGATACCTTCGGGGGCAGGCCGTGCGGCCTGGTCGGAGGCAGTTGAAGACAACGACGTTGGGAACATTGCAGCGGGCGGCGTGTACTGGCTGGTCTTGTTGATCACCGCGATGGTCGCCACCGATGCGCTCGACATTGCCGTCTTCAGCCGGTGGGTCGGCGCCTTCGCCAGCTACCTGCCGAGATTGGCGCTCGCCGCCGCGCTCTTGTTCGTTGGTATCGTCGCCGGCCGGCTCGCCCGAAATGCGATCGTGAAGACCGCCGTCCGATTGCCAGTGTCCCAAGCCCGAGGCTTGGCCCGGTTCGCGCAGCTGGCGATCGTGATCGCCACCGGCCTAGTCGCAGCAGAGCGGCTTGGATTGGATGTGTCGCTTCTGAGCGCGACGTTCATGATTTTGGTGGCGGCCACACTCGCGGCCGCAGCGCTGGCGTTTGGCCTTGGAGCCCGCGAGCTGGTCGCGGACATCCTTGCGATGCACTACGTGAACAAGTCTCACCGAGTCGGCCAGCGGGTTCGTATTGGCCCAGACGAAGGTCGCATCGTGAGAACGAGTCGGACTGCGGTCATGTTGGAGACTGCCGATGGCGAGATCTCGATTCCAGGTCGAGATTTCGGGAACAGTCGGTGCGTGCTTTTGAGCGAGGAGGGTCCCCGTGGAGCTTGAATCGAGGTTGCTCAACGCTTTCACCGATGCACACCCTGCCGAGGTCGCGCGGGTTCTGGAATCGCTCTCCGTTGCAGATGCTGCAGAGGTGATGGGGAACCTTCCCTTCGATCGCTTGGGCCAGCTTCTTCCATGGCTTGCCCCTCCCTTGGCCGCGAGCTCCCTCGATCTCGTCGAGGTGAGCAAGGCTGCAACTGCGCTCTCTGCGACCCGCCATGACGTCGCCGCTACGATCATTCGTGCGATGGCCCCGGAGCCGCGGTCGCGGGTCATCGAATCGCTGAGCCCCGCGGCGCGCAAGGCCACCAAGGGCCTTCTTCGGTACTCACAGGACACAGCCGGCGCACTCATGGATCCGCAGGCGCTCGCCCTCACGGAAACCGTCTCGGCCGGCGACGCACTGAACCGACTGCGCAGGGCCGCGAAGCACGCCTTGCACTACGTGTACGTGGTCTCCGAAGACCAGAGGCTCGTGGGCGTCCTCAACTCACCGGAGCTCATTGCGGCGAGGCCCGATCAGCTTCTCGGTCTGATCGCTGTTCGTCCCGTCCAATCCGTTTCTGCGCGGGCCAGCTCCCAAGCGATTGTGGCCCACCCGGCATGGAGGCGATTCCACGCGTTGCCTGTCGTCGAGGCGGATGGACGTTTCGTCGGCGTTCTCCGCTACGCGTCGATCCGAAAGCTCGAAGAGCGCTTGCTCGACACCGGGGTACAGGATCACGGGGCTCAAACCGCATTGGCCCTCGGCGAGCTCTATGGCCTCGGGCTGCGTGGACTCCTCGAGTCCGCGGCTGCCGTCGTCATGGGGGTAGGCGAAGCCGATCGGGGGCGAAAATGAGCACCGCTGTCCACGAGGTCGTCGGCCGGTTCATGCGTCTGCATCCTGGAGAGGCGGCGCGGCAAATGGAGAGCGCCGCGCCAGAACAGGTCGCGTCTGTGCTCGCCGCAGAGTCGCCGCAAACGACGGCCAGGGTCCTTGGTTACATGCAGGGAGATTATGCAGCGACGGTCCTGGCGGCAGCCGGAGAGCAAGGGGTGGAACAGCTCCTGTCCGGGCTCGATCCCGCGCATGCAGCCAATCTGCTGGCACGCCTTTCCGAAGACACACGTTCCGATCTGCTCGCTGCGCTTTCGACACCTCTGGCCCAAGAAATCAAAGAGATTCTAGCCTTCCCCCCGGGCACTGCGGGCCAGATCATGGACGCAAGGGTCGCCGTCTTCACGAGAGAGACCTCCGTGCGAGACGCCCTCGAGCGAATTCAGAAGCTTCGCAATCGAAGAATTTCCGATCTCGTCATCATCGACGACGACGGTGCTTTCAACGGCGTGGTGCGCCTGCAGGACGTCGTCGGCGCAGAGCCGGACCAGCAGTTGGCCGAGCTCAAGAACCCGCGCGTCGTGTCCGTTCATCCCATGACCTCTCGCGAAGAGGTGGTCGAGCTCTTGAACAAGATTCACCTTTCGAGCCTACCGGTGGTCGACCTTCAGAACCATGTCGTCGGCATCATTCGGCAGGTCGGCCTCGTCGAGGCTGCACAAGCAGATGCCATCATGGATCTGCAACAGATGGTCGGTGGCTCGAGAGAGGAACGCGCGCTCTCTCGCCCTTGGGTTGGCGTACGAAGCCGTCTTCCTTGGTTGAACATCAACTTGGTCACCGCCTTCATGGCCGCGTCGGTCGTTGGACTCTTCGAAGGCACGATCGCTCGCTTCACGGCTGTCGCGGTCCTCCTTCCGGTCGTCGCCGGGCAGTCGGGCAACACGGGCGCCCAGGCCCTCGCCGTCACGATGCGCGGGCTAGCCTTGCGAGAGTTCCGTGTGTCGCAAGGGTTCCGCGTACTCGTGAAAGAGCTGACCATCGGCCTGGTCAACGGGATCGCGATTTCCATCGTGACTTCCATCGGTGTCTACGTTTGGAGCCGCAACCTCGGCCTCGCCTTCGTCATGTTTCTGGCGATGATCATCTCGATGATCGCGGCGTCGGGCGCCGGTGCGATCATCCCCGTCGTGTTGGTCAAGCTGAACCGAGATCCAGCGACTGCCTCTTCGATCATTCTCACGACCGTCACCGACATCGTGGGTTTTTTCACCTTTCTCGGGCTTGCAACTTTGCTTGCTGGCATGCTCGCGGCCTCTTAGCGCGGCGATCCGTCTCGAGAAGCTGGTATAGAGGAGCACGATGCCCAAAACGTCAAAGATGCTAGAGAGCCGCATGCCATGAGTGATCCGCACACACAGCTCGATGCCGTGGGGGTTGCCTGGCGCCTAGGCGCAACGCTTTTCTTCGTGCTCCTCAATGGTTTTTTCGTTGCCACCGAGTTTGCGCTCGTGAAGGTTCGTGCGACGCGCATCGACAACCTGGCGAAGGAAGGAAACCGAAGCGCCGTCGTCGTCCAGCACATCCTCAAGCACATGGATCGCTACCTTTCGGCGTGCCAGCTCGGCATCACTCTGGCCAGCCTGATCCTCGGCGCCTTGGGGGAGCCCGCCGTGTCGGTGTTGCTCGTCGCAGCGCTCGGCGGGCTCGGTATCGAAGTCGCCGCGGATGCGACCTGGGTTCCGATCATCTCAATCACCCTTGCCTTCGCGGTAATCACCGTCTTGCACATGACGGTGGGCGAACAAGCACCGAAGATGTGGGCGCTTCGCCGGGCCGAATCGACAGCCCTCCGTACGGCGCTGCCTCTGAAGCTCTTCACATGGGTGTTCACGCCGTTCATCGCTGTCATCAACAGCATCTCCAACCGCTTGCTTCGCCTGGCGGGCTTGCCAGCGCATCACGGCGACGAGGCCACACACACCGCCGATGAGATTCGATCGATGCTCGCGCTTTCCTGGGCTTCGGGGCATCTCTCGAAGCTCGAGCATGACGTCACCGGGAACGTCTTTCGAATCATGGAGCTCGAGGTCCGACACATCGTGGTGCCACGCATCGACGTCGCGTACCTGGTCGTGAGCCGCCCCGACGAGGAAAACGTCGCGGTCATCCGGAACAGTGGCCACAGCCGCTTGCCCCTCTGTGAGGTTGGTTTGGACACGATCTTTGGCTTCGTACACACCAAAGACGTCATGCAACAAGCCCTCGACGGGAAGGCGTTTGATTTTCGTGCTCTGGCCAGAGACGCGATTTTCGTCCCCGACACCATGTCGATTTCCAATTTCCTCATCGAGCTGCAATCAAACCAGCAACACTGCGCGGCTGTCGTCGACGAGCGCGGGACCGTCATCGGACTGGCATTCCGTGAAGACGCACTTGAGGAAATCGTGGGCCCGCTCGGCGACGAGTTCGATGAGATGGCTCGAGAGTTTCAAGAGGTGCAAGAGGGCGTCTACGAAATCGCTGGTCGCATGTCCGTCCCCGAAACCTGCGATAGGCTCGATTTCGAGCTGAGCGAGGACGAGGCCGAAGACGAGGACACCATCGGCGGCCACGTGACCGCGCGCCTCGGACGCATGGCAAAGCCCGGCGACCAGGTGCTGGTGGGGCCCTACGTGGCAACCGTCCTAGATGTCAGTCGCCGTCGCATCCGACGCCTCCGTCTGGAGCAAGCTCCAAGCGAAGACGAGGGCGCCCCAGAAACCGTCCTCTGACCGGCCGCTCCTTGGGGACACGCTCACCACCCACGGGCCCTTTGATTTCAAGCACTTGAGGAGCACATCGCGAAAACCCGAATCGGCCATGGCGCTGAACTGCTTGTTGATGAAACGAACCGGCTTCACCGGGGATACGATCGACGGGTTACCCGCAATGAGCTTCGCCGGAAAATCTGGGTCTACGGCAAGGGGCCGCGCAAGACCGACCACATCGACCGCGCCACTCGCGAGCACTTCGTTCATCACCGAAGCCGAGCGCCCGTGGCTTCGCAAACGAAGCGATCATCTTGACCGCGTCGCCGGCCGAAGGCGCGACCGGCTTGCGCGTGATGAACAAGCTCGATTGACGGCCCGGATGGCTCACCTGCATGAACACCTTGGCTTCGCCGGACTTGGCGCGTCGAGCGAATTCTTGAAACGCTCCAAAGTTACTCCTTGCGTCCAAGACCACATTGCCCGCTTGCTCCAAAAAGCGTCGGTCGATCATCACGTTGCCCGTGATCAGAAGCCCCGCGCCGCCGTTTGACCAGCGTTCGTACAACCGAAAGTGCCGTTCGTTGGGGTCACCGTCGACGGGATCGGCGATGTTCTCGGTCATGGCGGCCTTGGCCACTCGGTATTCTTAGCGTGAGGCCGCAAGGGAGCGTGACGGGGGATTCAATCATGGCGGGCTGATCCTGGAGCGCACCGACGCCATTGACAAGGTCTGGAAGACCGCGTCGTTTGCGAGCCGGTCTCAGGCAGCAAGCTCATCGTCGGAGATACCGCGCGTAGCATCCCCGCACCCAGTCGATTTTTGTGACGAACCTGCGGCTCTATGGCGACATGGTAAGCTCATGGGGGCAACATGAAGCTCACCAACATCGACAGAGCCTTCGACGTCTGGCGCGAGCGCGGCCAGCTAGACGAAGCCCAGATTCAGGAGCTACGTCGTACCCTCGATGAATCGCAGAGCACGCTGCGCAGCGGTCGCGCGGTCGTTCTGTTGTCGACCCTGGGCGCCGTCCTCGTCGGTCTCGTCGCCATTCTCTTCGTCGCAAGCCACTGGGACACCATGGGCCCCTTGGCTCGAAGCTTCGTCTTGGTTGCGACCTACGTGCTGTCCGTAGCGGCGGCCTATGCGACGCAAGAGAAGGGGCTTCCGCTCCTTTCCGAATCGCTCTGGTTTCTGTCCACGCTCGTCCTCGGCGCCGATATCTTTCTCATCGGGCAGCTGTTCAACTTCACGCTCACCTTCTGGCAAGGGCCGTTCTTGTGGCTCGTCGGCGCGCTGGCGATGGGGCTTGCGCGTGGCAAAGCCGCGTGTGGCTGGCTTGCGCTGCCCATGGGCCTTCTTGCGCTTGGATGGTTTGGCGGCGGTTCGGGTTGGTTCACCGATGACCAGTTCGAGTTCCTCGCTAGCAGTCGCGGGCTGCTTCCTCTTCTTCCTGCGATGGGCGTGGCGTTGCTGTGTCTCGCAGCCCTTGCCCGCGGCACCGCGCGGTTCGCCTTCGTGCGCTCGGCCTGCGCAGCCTGGGGTGTGGCCATGATCGCCATTCCTTTGATCGCGGGCACGGCCGATGACGACCTTGTCAAAGCGATATTCTACACCGAGCTCACCTCGAAACAGATCGCCATCCTCGTGCTTTGTGGTTTGACGATTGTACTCTTCGCGGTCAGCACCGAACGCCCCGGTCGATTCGTTGCGGTGAGCCTCCTCGACCGCCCCGAGCTTCGAGGCGGGGAGGCCTGCATCATCGGGCGAGTGCGCGGTTGGGGCTCGCTGGGCGCGCTGGGCGCGATGGGCGCCAGAGATGCGGCGAAGCAGCAGCCTCAGTCCGTCGACTTTCCACAAATCGCACAGCTGGTCGGGCTCGAGCCCAGCGACTGATGCCGAGCTTCATCGTGCCTTCGGACCCGAGCGCACCGCGCGCCGCGCCCATCCCGACCGCGATCGACGTGCTCTATCGTGATGACGCCGTGGTCGTCGTCGACAAGCCTTCCGGCCTCTCCGTTCATCGTGGTGACGACCAGGGCTCGACCTTCGCGCTCAATCTGACGCGCGATGCCATTGGTCAGTGGGTCTACCCGGTGCATCGTCTTGATCGTGCGACCAGCGGCGTGCTCGTGTTTGCCCTATCATCGGAGCATGCCCGCACGCTCCACGAATCATTCAGCACGCGCACGGTGCAGAAAACCTACTTGGCATTGGTTCGCGGCACGCCTCCGCCAGACGGCGTCATCGACAGCCCGATGGCCAAACGTGAGGGCGGGCCGGACGTGGAATCGTTGACCGAGTACGAAACACTCTTCGTTTCCGACCGACGGCTCTCTCTCGTCGAGGCGCGACCCCAGACCGGGCGTCGTCATCAAATCCGTCGCCATCTTCGACGGATCGACCATCCCATCGCCGGGGATGTCAAATACGGAAACGGACCGGATAACCGTCGGTACCGCGCCGAGCTGGGCCTCTACCGGCTCGCGCTCCACGCGCGGCGGCTATCGTTCATGCATCCCGCGAACGGCAAACGCGTCACGTTTCAAAGCGTCGTTCCCGAGGATTTTGCGGGCCCGCTGCGCCGCATCGGCGTCCCGGCGGCAATCCTGGAGACTTGATTTGGCGGCCACCGGCACGGCCGGCTTGCAGCTATGCTCAACATTTGCTTCATAAGCGGCCATGCCCGATTTCGACACCGCCGACTTCCACAACGTTCTCCTCGCCGGCCCGCGCTCGAGCGGAAAAACGACCCTCGCTGAAGCCCTCCTGTTCCGCGCTGGTGAAATCAGTCGCCAGGGCAACGTCGACGCCGGCACCGCGACCAGCGACTTTGAGCAAGAAGAGCAAGCGCACCACTACTCCGTGTACTCGACGCTCCTGCACGCCAGCCATCAAGGGAAGCGCATCAACATTCTCGACCTTCCAGGTGCGCCTGACTTCATCGGTCAGGCGATCGCCTGCCTTCCGGCAGCCGAGACGATGGTCTTGGTGATGGACCCGGAGCGTGGGATCGACAGCATGACCCGGCGTCTGATGAAGCTCGCCCGCAGCCTCGACCTGCCGGTTGCGATCGTGGTCAGCCACATTGGAGAAGGCGTCGCTCACCTCGGTCCATTCCTGAGTGAGCTGAAAGAAGCGTTCGGCCGCGGTTGCCTTCCGATCAACCTGTCCGCGAACGAGGGCAAGTCCGTCATCGATTGCCTGTTGAACGGGGAGGGCGACAGCGACCTCGGTCCGGTAGCTGGCTTCCATACGGAGCTGCTTGATCAGGTCGTCGAGATCGACGACGCGCTGATGGAGCGATACCTCGAGGGGGAAGAGCCAAACTACGCAGCGCTGCACGAGCCGTTCGAACGCGCCATGGATCAGGCTCACGTGATCCCCGTCTGTTTTGCCGACGCCCTCAGCGGCGCAGGGGTCGAGTCGCTACTCGACATCATCGTCCGACATTTTCCGAACCCCCTTGAAGGGAACCCGCGCCCATTCTTCATTGGCGAAGGAGAAGACGAAACGCCGTTCGTCTACACGGATGATGCGACCAAGACGCTCCTCGCCCGCGTCTTTCACGTCACAACGGACGCCTACCTTGGCAAACTGTGCCTCTGTCGCGTGTACCAGGGCACCATGAAGGCCGGTGACCAGCTCTTCATCGGCGACGGGAAAAAGCCCATTCGGCTCGGCCACCTCTTCAAGTTGCAGGGCAAGCAGCGCGAGCCCGTCACCGAAATCGTTGCCGGTGACCTGGGAGCGATTGCCAAGATCGAGGAGCTACACCTCGGCGATGTCCTTCACGACGATCACGCCCTCGACCACGTTCACCACAAGGCGCTGCCGTACCCCACCCCGCTTCACGGCCTCGCCGTCGTGCCCAAGACCCGCGGCGACGAAGACAAGATCACCGAGGTCCTCGCCCGGATCCGCGAGGAAGACCCCACCTTCGAGGCGCATTTCGAATCCGAAACCCACGAGCTCGTCGTCCATGGTTTAGGCGAGATGCACTTGAGCCTGGTGATCGAGCGTATCAAAAACCAGGGCGTCGACGTGGAAACCAAGCCGCCGAAGATCGCGTATCACGAAACGATCATGGGGCAGGCAGAAGGTCACTACCGGCACAAGAAGCAAAGTGGCGGTGCCGGTCAGTTTGGCGAAGTCAAGCTTCGCGTCGAGCCGCTCGAACGAGGCGCGGGTTTCGAGTTCGTCGATAAGATCGTCGGCGGGGTGATCCCAAAGGGCTTCATGCCGGCGATCGAGAAGGGCGTTCGCGACATCATGCGGCAGGGCGTCGTTGCGGGCTATCCGATCGAGGACGTGCGCGTGACCGTCTTCGACGGCAAGACCCATTCCGTCGACAGCAAAGAAATCGCGTTTCGGACCGCGGGTAAGTTCGCCTTCAGAGACGCATTCCTCAAGGCCAGTCCGCAAATCCTCGAGCCGATCGTCAACATCGAGGTGACGACGCCAGGCGACAGCGTCGGGGCGATCACCGGTGATCTTTCGAGCCGCCGCGGCAGAGTATTCGGAACCGACATGATGAGCAGTGGCGCGGCCGTCGTGAAGGCGTCAGTTCCGCTCGCGGACATGATGGACTACGAGCCCACCCTCAAGAGCATGACCAAGGGTCGCGGCAGCTTCACCATGGAGCTCAGCCACTACGACGCCGTCCCCGAACGGATCGCCCAAGACCTCGTCACGAAGCACGACTCGAACTAGGCGTCGGCGACGCCAAGCTCTTGCCGGATTCGTTGGTACTCGGGGCTGATGCGTCCATCCGTATCCCGCACCGAGCAGTGAACGCGATGAGCTACCTCCGCTGGCTGTCGCGAAAGCTCGAACACTGTGAGGAACGGCTCTGGCCTGTCGACCCGCGTCGAGAAGTCTGCCCGCCCGCTCAGGTGAAGATCGTGCTCCGCCGCCGCGGTGCTGACTCGCTCGCTCCAACGCGTCTGAAATACGACGTAAAGCCGAGCTCGTTCGCCCAGCGCTCGGGCGGCTGCCTCCACGTAAACCTCCACTCCGCCACGTTCCTCGAATCGACATGCGCGTCTTTGCGGGTCGTTGGGCAGCACGCCGGCGTCGAGCGGGAAATAGGGTGGGGACCCCGTGATGAGGTCGTACGGCTCGCCGCCAAAATCGATTTCGCGAAAATCCGCGTGTCTCACGTCAATTTGGCCTTCGTGCTCTGGAAGCTCGGCGACGGCGCGCCTTGCCATGGCGGCCGATTGAGCCTGCGCCTCGATCCCGAGGGCGTTCTTCGGGCGGAGCTTGTGGCTGACCATCAGCAGCACCGAACCCACTCCGCAACCGAGGTCTAGGTATCGGGCCGGGGTCACCGGATTTCGATGGACGGCATACCAAGCGGTAATCAGGTCGTCGGTGCTGGTCCGATGCCCCCCCGAACGCTGAAAGATGTGCCAATCGCCAATGAGTCGATCGCGCCCCGCGTCGACAGGCCAGTCTACGGGCTTAGAGGGAAGCCGCTGGGTTCGCATCCACGATGCTACCGGTCGATCGCCGCTAGTCAATTCCAGGCTTGCGTTGCGCTTCCATGAAGCGTTTGCGTTCGAGCCGCGCGGCCCCAACCGCCTTGACCGCCTCTTCGATTCTCGGACCGAGCGCCTCGTTGGTTTGGTTGAGGCGGTCGACGAAGGCCTGTTCGAGCGGCGCCTGCTTCAACACCAAGTCATAGAGCGCGTCGAAAACCTCGATGACTTCGGGCTCGAGGCTGTCTTCTTCTTCGCGCACTTCAGCCCGCGATTCGCGATCCTGCGTTCGCAGCCCCGGCTCGACTTTGCGGATCGCGGCGTCGGCGTCGCCCTCGCCCAGCCACCCGAAGACCGCATGCAGGGTCTCCTCGGGAGCGTCCAGCACCGAGTCGTAGGCCACCATGTAGAACGGATAGCGTCGGGTCACGATGTCGCTGATCAAAGAGAAATTCTCGACCCACCACTCGACAATCGGCGACATGACCACCGGCGGCGGTAGGGGGCGGTCCGGGTCCTTGCGTCGGGCTTCCTGCGCTTCGCGCTCGATGACGTAAAGCCGATTGACGGAGCTCAGGTACTGGCGCCAGGGACGAATGGTTGCGACGACTTTGCCGATGAACGCGCGGTCGGTCTTGAGGAGACCAGGAATGAAGACTTTGACCGCGAGCCGCTCCGTTTGCTCAGGAAAGAGGTACGTCCCGGTTTTTGGGTCGGGGTTGGTCTGGTAGAAGATCCCTCGGCGCAGCTCGGACTCCCAAAAACCAGCGGGGTTCGCGTCTTTTAGAGTGGTTTCCCAATCGCGCGGGAAGGCGTCGCCGATCGGGGGAAAGCCCGCTGCCTGGAGCAGCTGCATCCACATCGAGGTGCCCGAGCGTTTCGTGCCGGTGACGATGATCATCGAGCGCCCGGCGGCGGTCTTAGCTACACGCTTGGTCGGCCGCTGCGCCCTCGTCGGAGCAGCTGTTTGTATCCATGTCCAGCTCTTGGCAGGTCAGCGGCGATCCCCAATGCACCCGAAATCTCGATTCCATTCGTTGACCCAGCGAGTGAGCGAACATCTATCGTGGGTGCCCTGCGCGGCCTTCGTCTCGAAGGCTCGTCGTTCTCACTGGCCGAGCCGCGACCCGCGCTCGTGGCTCGGAGCGTTCGTCGAGCAACGAACGCGCCTGCGGAACGTCCCCCCGTCGCTTTGGTCGCTTTGTGGCCAAAAGAATCGCCAAAAGCGGCGTTCGCCCGATCTCGTGCCCGAATCGGGGGCCGCCGCCCGTTGGCGTTCGTTTGGAGGTGAGGCTTCGGCTCCGTTAGTCTGAGGGCATGGAGGCGCGAGACTTCGGAAGTCCTGCTTTGATCGGACCGTTCGATCGTGCGCAGGGAGCCATGCTTCGCCGGGCGGTCGAGCGGGCGAACTCCGGGTCCTACGTGTCGAGCACGATCCTGGGCTCGCAGGACGATCTCTCTGACCTGCGACCAAAGTGCATTTTCGTCGATGGAGAGACCGCGGAGCTCGAGACGACGACGACCTGGATTCGCGAAGATCCATTCCTCTTTGCGACGCCGGTGATCGCGATGGTCTCGGACCTTCGCGATGCCTCCTTCGTCGAAGCCTACCGAAAGGGAGCGGACGATGTGATCTTGCGGTCGAACGTTGGGGGCGTGACGCGGCGCATCGCGAACCTGCAAGATTTCGATCCCACTGCACGTCCGCCGGTCTCCCGAGGTCGCGTTGTGATCAGTCATCATGTCGACGAGTATCGACGGCTTCTGGGACGCGTGCTTCGCCAGGCCTGCTTCGATGTACGCTTCGCCGTCGATGCGGAAGAGATCATCGCGGCAATGGCATCGGAGCCGGAACCAGATCTGGTGGTCGTGTCCAATCAGCTGCTTCCAATGGCCAAGATCGAACACGCAAGGCGAGCGGCCAACTCACCGAAGACTCGTTTTGTCGTCGTCTCCGCCACGGCGTCGACCCGAATCATGCTGGACGCCAAGTTTCCGCACTCGGCGACCATCTCGGAACACGCGCCTCACGACCATCTGCTCTTCTTGGCGAACGACCTGCTGAGAGATGGTTGCCGTCAGGGACGGCAGTCGCCTCGATACTTGTTCGACACGATCTGCAGCTTTCGCACGGAGGGCGAATTCTCGCCCGAGTATGGCCTGACCTACAACATGAGCCAGACTGGGATTTACGTGCGAACGCTCGACCCGCCCCCGAAGGATTCAACGCTCTGGCTCGAGCTCAGGCCTCCCGG
>CAMYMX010000031.1 GCA_947259605.1 uncultured Polyangiaceae bacterium
ACAGAGCTAACCCTTCAGAAAAGGGGACTGTCCCCTTTTCTAGTCGACGGGGCTGCCCACGCGAGACCAACGGATGCGTTCGAGGACCGAGTCCCGTGTGTTCTTCCAAGACATGTAAATGAACAAGGATTTGCCCTTGATGCGAGAGTTCGGGACGGCGCCGATCAGCGGGTTGCGGCTGTCGTTCGAGCTGTCTCGGTGGTCTCCGAGCACGTAGACATGGCCTTCTGGCACTTTCAGCGGCAGTCGGTCGAGCGGGAAGTCGTGCTTCGAATGGCTGATCCGGTGCGGATCGTCGTCGAGCGTTTCCTCATAAACTCTACAGGTCGGGTCCAGGTTTTTCTGTTCATCGAGCGAGCAGGGGCCGACGTCCACGGTCTGCAGCGCCTCGCCGTTACGAGAGATCTTTCCATCGCGAATGAGAATCTCGTCTCCACCGACACCGATGACGCGCTTTACGATATCCTCGTTGTCGGCAGGGCTGTGGAGAATGATCACGTCGCCGGGTTCGGGGCCGCCCCAGTTCACTGCCGCTTCGTCGGTGAAAGGAAGGAAGAGCCCGAACGGGTATTTCGCGACCACGACCCGATCGCCGTCGAGCAGGGTGGGTTCCATCGACGGGCCGTCGATGGCAAACGCTTCAAACAAGGTCACTCGGATGACGAGCGCCAGCAGCAGTGCGCCGCCGATCGTCAGCAGATTCGACTTCCAGCCGTCGCCCTTCCGCTCCCCCTTCGAAGCGGCTTTGTCTTTTGCTTTGCTCATTCGTGCGGGACTACCGGCAAGCAGCCCGAGCGGGGCACTTCGCTGGCGCGGACGCTAGTCTGCGGGTAGGCATGCGTCAAGCGAGCCCATGACCACCCTCTGCATCGACACCGCAACCGAATATGGCACCGTCGTCGTCGCTCGTGACGATGGCACGTTTACGTCGGCGCGCTGGCGCTCGCAGGCTCGCCACGGAGAGAACCTTTTCGGTCACATCGAGTCGGCATTGGCAGATGCGGGAATTGGTCGCGAAGCGCTCTCGCTAATCGGCGTCAATATCGGGCCCGGCCGATTCACCAGCCTACGGGTTGGCCTCGGCACAGCGAAAGGCCTCGCCTTCGGCCTCGGATTGCCCATCGTGGGGGTCAGCTCTCTTGCCGCGCTCGCCCGCGCGATCGAATGCGACAGCGACTGTATTCGGGTACCGGTGATGAACGGCTATCGAGGCGACGTGTTTGCGGCGGCGTACCTGATCGACGATGCCACAATCGAGGAGCTCGCGGCACCGATTTTCGGTCGGCCAGAGGTCGTGTTTGGTGAGATCCGAGAACGGCTAGGTAGTCGCTCGGTGTCGGTCGGTGGCGAGGGAGTTCGGCCACACGCCGAGCTCATCGAGTCCGAGCTCGGGGTGCGGCCGGGCGAAAAGCAGATGGCGTTGCAAGCGCCAACGCCGGGCGCGATTGCAGCCGAGGTGCGGTACAGGTTTCGCACCGTAGGACCATCCGACCTGGACTCGCTCGAGCCGAACTACCTTCGTCCAAGCGACGCGAAGCTTCCCGAGCGGACGCATAAGCCCAGCGGTTCGAGCTAGCTCTGGTGCGCGGCGATCGCGTCGCGGTAGGCGCGCTCGTAAAGTCGTGTCGTGCGCTCCCAGGAGTGATCGAGGCGCATCACTCTGCTCTGGACTTCGCGGAACGCCTTATTGTTGGCGAAGGCCGCCGCCGCGCGTTGCATCGCGGCCAGCAACGACCTCGTGGTGGGCTCGTCGTAGAGAAGACCCGAGCCCGTTTTGAGGGAGGCTTCGCAGTCGACCACCTCGTCCGCGAGACCGCCTTCACGGTGCACGATGGGCAATGCGCCGTATCGCTGTGCGAGCATCTGAATGTTGTCCGACGGCGCCTCACTGCCAGGCACCACGATGAAGTCGCTGGCTCCGATCAGCGCGTGCTGGAAGGCTTCGTCGCCGCCGGTCTTGATCTGGATGCGGTCGGGCCATTGGTCCCAGAGCTCTTCGTAAATCGCTACGAGCTCGCCGTCGCCCTCGAGTTGCACGACCAGCTGTACGTCGTTGCGCAAGAAGTCTGGCCCAATTTTCGCGAGCAGGGCCATCCCCTCGTCATCCACGTGCCCGATGGCGCCGAACAGGGGCACATCGCTCCGTACAGGCAAGGTCAGGTCGTGCTGGAGCTCCGCCTTGCACTTGTCTTTGCCATCCATGTCAAATGGATCGAAGCGGGCGGGCAGATGCCCATCGGTAGCGGGGTTCCAAAACGCGGGGTCGATCCCGTGCCGTACGCCGGTGAGCTTCGAGCCGATTTCCCGGAACACCGCGCTCAAGGGATGGTCGCCGTCCGGACGCTGCAATCGGTGCGCGTAGTTGGGCGACAGGGCCGTGACCTGATCGGCCGTCACGAGGCCGGCCTTCAAGACCGTGACGCCGGCCTCGTCGATGGCTTGGTCGCCGAGCCCGAGCCAATCGGCATCGGCCGCGTCGAAGCGGCCTTGCTCCGACGCATCATAAACGGTGAACACCGTCGGTAGGTTGGGCAGCTCCGCGCGCAATCGCGCGACCACCGCGCCGGCGGCCCAGCCATGGGCGTGCACGACGTCGTAGTTGTCCGCGTTCTGGACAATGAGCTCTGTCGCGGCTCTTGCGAAAACACCGACCCGCGATGCTTCGAGCTGCCCGCCTTCGCCGCTGAGCGAATCCGCCGACAGGAGGACCTCTTCGTTCCCAATGAACGTCAGGTCTACACCGTCGTGGTTTCGTCCGGTGTAGAGCTCGCAGGACCACGCTCTCCCGCCGAGATCGAACTTGAGCTTGGTTAGACGGCGCGCCAGCGCGAGCTTCACGGTGTCGATGTGGCCGTAAAGCGGAGACAAGAGGTCGACCGCGTGGTCCGCGCGACGCATCACTTTGGCCAGGGTCGCCACATCTTGGGCGTCTCGGGTCGGGGTGAATGCTTGAGGGGCGATGAAAAGGATTCGCAAAGTGCTGGACCATAGCGACTGTTGGCCCTGGCGGCCACGTGTAAAACCAGCTTGCGCCGCGACGGTGCTGGTCCAGGCTTGTCAAATGGCGGAGCGTGAAAAAATCGCCGTGACCGGGGCTTCCGGCCTGGTCGGCAGCGAGTTGGTGCCGACCCTTGAGCGCCACGGCTACGAGGTTCTTCGCCTGGTGAGGCGGGCTCCGAGGTCAGACGACGAGGTCCGCTGGGATCCGGACGGCGGGACCATCGACCGGGAAGGCTTGCGCGGAGTCACCGGGGTGATTCACCTGGCCGGGGACAACGTGGCGTCCGGTCGCTGGACCGAATCGAAGAAGGCGAGAATCCGGAGTAGCCGGGTCCAAGGCACCGCGCTGCTCGCCCGCGCCCTCGCGGAGCTTTCACCGAAGCCGCAGGTCCTGGTTTCGGCCTCGGCGATTGGGTACTACGGCGTCCGGGGCAACGAGGTCCTAGACGAAACCGCTAGCCAAGGCGCCGGCTTTCTAGCGTCCGTCTGCGGCGAATGGGAAGCCGCTGCGGAGCCTGCGCGCAACGCCGGGATTCGCGTCGTGCATCCACGCATCGGTATCGTTCTCGCGGCCGAGGGCGGGGCGCTCGCCAAGATGAAAATGCCGTTCCTCTTCGGCGTCGGCGGACGGATTGGCGACGGAAGTCAGTACATGAGTTGGATCACCTTGGAAGACCTGGTCTCGGCGCTGGTGTTCGCCTTGGAGCACGACCAGCTAGAAGGTCCGGTGAACTTCGTCTCGCCCACGCCGGTCACAAACGCGGATTTCACCACTGCCCTCGGCCGCGTGCTCCGACGCCCAAGCGCGCTACCGGTTCCGAAGTTTGCGCTCCGATTGGGGGCAGGCGCCGAGATGGCCGACGAAATGCTGATCGGCGGCGCACGCGTCGTACCGGCCTCGCTTCACTTCCACGGCTTTCGCTGGGAACATACCAGCGTCGAGCCCGCGCTCGATTCGTTGCTCTAGCCCAGTGCTGCAGGCTAGACGACGGCGTCCTGGCCAAGCTCGATGAGCGTGATTTCAGCAGGCGCTGCAATTCGCATCGGCGGCCCCCAGTAGCCCGTCCCCGAGCTAACGTAGATCTGGGAGTCGCCTCGACGGTGCAAGCCCGAAACGAAGGGCTGGGCGAGGCGCGTCAGGAGACCAAAGGGAAAGATCTGGCCACCGTGCGTATGGCCGGAGATTTGAAGGTCAACGCCATGTTCGCGGGCCTCGTCGAACTGCACGGGCTGGTGTGCGAGCAGGACGATCGGCTTGTTTGCATCACGCCCCTCCATCGCACGCGCCATGTCCGCGCCATGTCCATTTCCGAACCGATGTGCGGACCAATCGTCGACGCCGGCGAGGTGGATCGTCTCGCCGTTCTTCGTGAGCTCCACGTGCTCGTTCCGCAGCGCCTTGATTCCGAGACTTTGAAGGAACGCAAGCCAAGAGTCGGCGCCCGAATAGTACTCGTGGTTGCCCGTTACGAAATAGGTGCCGAGCTTTGCCCGGATCTCCCCGAGAGGGGCCACCGCCAGACCGAGGTCATCGACCGAACCGTCGATGAGGTCGCCGGTGATCGCGACGATGTCCGGTTCGAGCGCATTGACCTTACGGACCACGTCTTCGACGAAATCGCGACCGATCGTGAGGCCGATGTGCATGTCCGTGAGCTGCACGAGACGAAGACCATGGAGCGGCCCGGGTAGCTTCTTGAGACGCACGGCGACGCGCTTGACTTCTACGGGTCGAATCGCCGACCAAACACCCCAGCCCGACAGAGCGAGCCCGAAGGCGCCCGCGCCACCGGCAAGCAGTTGGGCGAGGAACTCGCGTCGGCCGCCGTTGACCGAGGCGAAGCTCGCATACTTTACCCAGCTCCAACGTGCGAGCTCGCCACCCCAAAGCAGCACGAGCAAGAGAAACATCGAGCCCATCCAAACGTAGCCGACCCAAGAGACCGGGATCGCGACATGGCGAGGCAGAGTGCGCCAGGCCAGCATCGATGCTGGGATCGACAGCGCGAGCAGGACGAGGACGACCGTCGCGACTTGGCGCCAGGGCGAAGGCCACATCGGGTCGCGGATCAGACGAGCCCAGAGGTAGTAGTGCGTTCCCAGCGTCAGGCCGACGATGACACTGAAAAAAATGAGAATGCGACCGAGCGACATGGAAGGCTTACCCGGAGCGCATAAGGATCACGACATCCAGCGTCAAGTCGCAGCTTGGCCCGGCTTGGCAGGGTCGGGCGAATCGTAACGCTTCCGGCTCTCGTTGAGATGCTCCAGCAGGCGATCCCGAACCTCTGGGTGCGTAAGGGCAACGATTCGCGCTGCTAGGAATGCCGCGTTCTTGGCGCCGTCGATCCCGACTGTGGCGACTGGAACGCCAGGCGGCATTTGGACGGTGGCCAGCAGCGCATCCATACCCTGGAGCGCGCCAGCCGCGATCGGCACGCCGATGACGGGTCGCGTCGTGTGAGCGGCGACGACCCCGGCGAGGTGGGCGGCCATCCCTGCGCAGGCGATGAAGACTTCGACGCCAAGCTTCTCCGCCGCCGCAATGTACTCGGCGGTTTGTTGCGGCGTCCGATGCGCGGATAGAACACGGACGTCACTCGGGATGCCCAGGCCATCGAGCACGTCACGACCCTTGAGCACGACCGGAAGGTCGTTCGGGCTGCCGGTGAGAATCGCCACGACGGGCGTATCGTCTTTGTTTAGATTGCTGCGCGTCACCTTTGCTCCTCCGAGCGGACCCTTCTAGCGCAAAGCGCACGCGACGTCACCCCCTGGAACTCACGCTAGAAATCTTCAGAACGGGTCTTTACCGCTTTTCGGTCCCAGTCTATAAACCGGCCGAACTATGACGAGAATCTCGGGTCATCTCGGTCGCAGTGTCGCCTGGACCAGCTTGCTGGTCGCCGCGCTGTTCCATGTGTTTCCAGACCTTGCGGCGGCCCAAGAGCCCCCCAGCGAGGCGCTTCCCGCGTCGGGGGTGGACACGGCCGCGGAGGTGCAGACCGAGGCGACTGCCGGTAGCGATACCGTGGCCGACATGATCACCGCGCCAGCAGGCACCTCGGCCGCGCCGGCACAGGCGGCGGCGACGATCGATTCGGTCCAGGAGAGCATGGCGAAGATTCAGCTGCAGGCCGCGTCGGGCGTGGGTGACGCCTACGTCCTCGAGTTCGGCGACTCCTTCGACTGGGTCCAGTTGGTCTCGGGCGAGTGGATCAAGGGCAACATCGCGCGGATGCGCAACGACAAGATGGAATTCGACAGCGACAAGCTCGACATGCTGCACCTCGACTTGGCCGACGTCTCGCTCGTGCACTCGCCGCAGGTCAACACGTATGTCTTCGATGACCGCGCTTCGGCTACCGGCCCAGCGGTCATCACCGCGGAGCAGGTGATCGTTCAGACGGACGAGGGCACGAAGACCTTCCCGCGGAGCGAGCTCGAGTCGATCGTTGAAGGCGAAAAGGAGCGCGACTGGTGGTCGATGAAGCTTCGCTTCGGCCTGACTTTGAACCGCGGAAACACGAATCAGCTCACCTACGACATCAAGTTCAACACGCGTCGCGAGGATCGGCTGACCCTGCTCGACCTCAATTACAACGCAACATTTGGCAAGACCAACGGCGTCCAAAACGTCAATCGGCAGCTGGGCGAGTTCCTCTTCAACGTGTTCCTCGGCAGCCGCTGGTGGGTGACGCCGGCGTTCGGTCAGTTCTTCAATGACCGCTTTCAGAACATCAAGTTCCGAGCCACGCCCGCCGCAGGTGCCGGTGTTCACATCTTCGACAAGCCCAAGGTGAAGTGGGACTTCATGACCGGCATCGGCTACCAGTACTTGAATGCCCTGGCTCCAGCCGCGGGTACGAAGAACCCCCAGAACGACGCCTTCATCCCGCTCTATACCTACTGGGACTTCGACATCACGGGTGACATCGACTTCACGGTCAGCTGGCTGACGAACTTGGTGGTCACGACGATCGGCAATACCAACCATACCGGTAAAGCCGATCTCTCGGTCGAGCTCACGAGCGTCATCGACCTCGATCTTGCGTTCCTCTACCTGAGGACCGAGCAGCCTGTTCAACCGGCAGATCCGGCGCTACCGGCTATTGAGAAGAACGACTACCAGCTCGTCGTCGGCATCAGCCTCGAGCTCGGCTAGGCTGCGCGCTTTACCCTAGAAATCAAAAGCGTCTGCTCTGATTGAAAGAGAAGGGACGCGATGGCATCCTGCGGCGCCGGAGAGGCAGTACGTGGCAAAGGGCATCTACATTGCATCGATACAACCGCGTGCTGGCAAGTCGCTCGCGGCGCTTGGCTTGATGGAGTTGGCCTCTCGAAGGGTGGAACACCTCGGGTTTTTCCGACCCGTCGTCAGCGAGCGCGCGGAGTCGGACCGTGAGATCGGCCTGATGCGGTACCGATACGCGCTGAAGCAGGACGCTGAGGCGTCTAGCGGTGGCCCCTACGACGAGGCGCGCGCCTTGACCGGATCGGATCAATCCGATGAGCTGCTCGCTCGCATCCTGCGGCGATACAAAGACCTGGAGTCCCAATGCGACTTCGTGGTCTGCGAAGGGACCGACTATACGGGGGTTGGAGCGGCGTTCGAGTTCGAATTCAACGCGCGTGTGGCCGCTCACCTGGGTATCCCGGTGTTCTTCGTGGCGAATGGGCAGGGCCGCGAGCCGGACGAGATTCTCGAGGACGTCAGGGCTGCCCGTCGGGCTTTCGAGCGGGAGGGCTGCACCATCGTGGCAACTCTGGTCAACCGAGTTGCCCCCGACCGGCTTGCAGAGGTCAAGGAATCCTTCGCCGAGAAATGGCGCGGCAAAGATCCCGCCTATCTGGTACCGGAGGAGCAAATGCTCGGTCACCCCAGCGTGGCCCAGGTCATGTCCGCCCTCGACGGGAAGCTGATGTTCGGTGACGAACAACGCCTGCACGGGCTTGCCCGCGAGTTCGTGGTGGCCGCCATGCAGCTGTCCAACGTGCTTACGCACCTGCGGCCGGGCTCGGTGGTCATCACCGGTGGCGACCGGGCCGACGTCGTTCTTGCCTGTCTGGCATCGGTGCGTTCCGAGTCCTTTCCAAACATCGCTGCCATCGTGCTGACCGGCGGGCTCGAGCCACCGGAACCGGTCGCTCGGCTCATCAGGGGCTTGAGACGCACTGCGGTGCCCGTCATCGGAGTCTCTGACGACACGTTCACCACGGCGACCAAGGTCAACGCGGTGGGAGGGGCCATTCGCGCCGGAGATGACCGCAAGATTGCGACTGCGCTGGGGCTTTTCGAGGACCACGTGGACCTGCCCGAGCTCACCGAGCGCATTCAGGTGAGCCATTCGGCGAGGGTCACGCCCTTGCGTTTCGAATACGAGCTGATCGAACGGGCAAAGGTCAGCCGTCAACACATCGTGCTTCCCGAGGGGAACGACGAGCGCATTCTACGTGCCGCGGAAATCTTGCTGCGGCGGCGGGTGGTCGATCTAACCTTGCTCGGCGATCCGGCCGAGATTCGGGAGATGGCTTCCACGCTGGGCGTACAACTCGACCGTGCGCGGATCGTGGACCCGCTCACGTCGGACTGGCGATCCGACTTTGCGGATACCTACTTGGACTTGAGGAAGCACAAGGGCGTGACCGAGCACCGTGCCCACGATGCCATGGGCGACGTGAGCTACTTCGGTTCCATGATGGTCTACAAGGGAATGGCCGACGGGATGGTCTCCGGCGCCGCCCACACGACAGCGCATACGATCCGTCCCGCGTTGGAGTTCATTCGCACTCGGAAAGGCGTTTCCGTGGTGTCGAGCGTGTTTTTGATGTGTCTGCGCGACCGGGTGCTGGTCTACGGGGACTGCGCGGTGAATCCAAACCCAAATGCGGAACAGCTCGCCGACATCGCCATCAGCTCTGCCGAGACCGCTGCGACATTCGGAATCGAACCACGCGTCGCCATGCTCTCCTACTCGACCGGCGCCTCCGGTTCGGGCGAGGACGTCGCCCACGTCCGGGAAGCCACGAAGATCGCGCGCTTGCGCCGACCCGACCTGATGATCGAAGGCCCCATGCAATACGACGCGGCCGTGGACGCCGGTGTGGCGCGCAAGAAGCTCCCGAACAGCGAGGTGGCCGGGAGCGCCACGGTGTTCATCTTCCCCGACCTCAACACAGGCAACAACACTTACAAGGCGGTGCAGCGCTCGGCGGGCGCGGTCGCCATCGGTCCGATCCTTCAGGGCCTGAAGAAGCCCGTCAACGACCTGAGCCGGGGATGCACGGTGCCCGACATCGTCAACACCGTGGCCGTGACGGCAATCCAGGCCCAGACTCCGTCGAGCGAGTCGTGAAGGTTCTGGTTCTCAACTCCGGAAGCTCTTCGATCAAGTACCAGCTCTTCGACATGCGTGAGCCGACCTTGCTAGCGAAGGGAGCCGCAGAGCGAATCGGTGAACCGGGCAGCCGACTCGTTCACGGGCGGCGGGATTCCACGGGGGCGCTCTACGAAGAGGTCACCGACTGCGAGCTACGGGATCACGCCGCCGCCCTCGACCGAATCATGAGCCTGCTCGGCGACGGCGCTGAAGCGGAACATGACAGCGAGCTCGTCGGCATCGGACACCGGGTCGTTCACGGCGGCGAGGAGTTCCGCGACCCCTGCGTGGTCGATGAACGGGTGATCGAGGCCATCCGGAAGCTCTCCCCGCTCGCGCCCCTGCACAACCCGGCGAATCTCTTGTGCATCGAGGTAGCGATGGCCCGCCGGCCAGACGTGCCTCAGGTCGCCGTCTTCGACACCGCCTTCCACCAGAGCATTCCACCCCACGCCTATCGGTACGCGGTCCCGCAGTATTGGTACGAGTCCCACGGCGTCCGCCGCTACGGTTTCCACGGAACGTCCCATGCGTACGTGGCGAACCAGGCGGCTCTGCAACTCGGCCGACCGCTCAGTCGGCTCAATCTGATCGTGCTCCACCTCGGCAACGGCGCGAGCGCGACCGCCATCGAGAACGGCATGAGCGTGGATACCTCCATGGGCCTGACACCCCTAGAGGGCCTGGTCATGGGGACGCGCGCCGGCGATATCGACCCCGGTGCACTCATCTACCTAGCGCGTCAGAAGGGAATGAGCGTCGACGAGATCGACGCCGACCTAAACGGGGAGAGCGGCCTCGAAGGGCTCTGTGGGGTCAGCGACCTGCGCGACGTCCTCCAACGCGAAGCAGCCGGTGACCCGCGTGCACGTCTAGCCCTCGACGTCTACGTCTATCGAATTCGCAAGTACATCGGCGCGTACACGGCGGCGCTGGGACGCGTGGACGCTATCATTTTCACGGCCGGCGTAGGCGAAAACTCTCCAGACATCCGCGAGAGAGCATGTGCAGGCCTGGAGACGCTCGGCGTGGAGCTCGACGGCGCCCTCAATCGGTCCCCCAGCAACGACGCCCGCGCAATCCATAGAGAAGGCGCCCCAGTCGCGGTACTGGTGGTGCCCACCAACGAAGAGCTAGAGATCGCGGAACAGACACTGCGGCGTATTGGACCACCGGCAGCAGTCAGCAAGCGATAGGACTTGCGTGGCGTTGGAATACGAGATGGCGGAACGGACAAAGTCCGCGAAGATGGCTCCAGCGATAGGACTCGAACCTATGACCAAGCGATTAACAGTCGCCCGCTCTACCAACTGAGCTACGCTGGAATGGCTGCGAGGGATAGCCCGCCTATCGCGGCTGTCAAGTGCGGGATTTTGCTCGACTAAGGCGCGAAGAAGATCGGGTTGGTGACCCCGAATGGAAGCCGGCCTGGGTGGACTGGGTCGAGGGTTTGCGGCTGGTCGCTACGACTCCGAATTGTCGGGTCATAGGCGCCACGCGCGTGAAAAACGACCCAGTCGGCGCCGTCTGGCACTGTGACGGACTCAGCGAATCGGAGCACCGAATCGTTGTCGATCTCGGGGTCAGTGCCGATTGCGATCTCGGTTTTCGTGATGACCTTATCCGAGCTCATCCACATCTCGATGAGCTCGACGTTGCCAACCCAAAGCGGAGCCTGAACCTCCACTTCGATCGGGTAGGGGCCGGCGCCCTCAATCGTTTGTCCCGGGCCCTTTCCGGGGCCGAGGGCGAGGATGTAGATGCCGCCATTGATCACCGAGCGACCGCTGCTGACCAGACCTTTGATCATCTGAGGTGTGCCCTCGTCGGCGCGGAGCACTTGGGGATCGTCGGTACCCACGATCACACAGGTCCTTGGATACCCGACAGGGCTGCCGGCCATGACGCTGTGGCTGTCGGACGAGCCCACGGCAAACATCCCCTCGCGTTCGTCGCTGTTGAGTAGACCAAACCAATCGTCGACCGTGCCAATCTCTGCACTGGCGTCTTCGTCCATTGGGTCTCCCGGATAGATCCGGCCATCGTTCTGCTTGTTCTCCGCGAATGAGCTGTCGTTGAAGACCTCGACGACTTTGAAGTCCCGGTCCCACCAGGTTTCAGGATTGATGTCTTCTCGCAAGATGGTGTCGGTGACGGGGTCGTAGTCGACACCGCCTGCATTGCTGAAAGTATTGTCGCCCATGAAATAATTCTGGCCGGAAATCGAACTGAAGCCGCCACCACTGCCAGGCGGGGTCCGTGGGTGAAAAATGATCACCTCGGGGTTGCCGGGTCTGCTCCGCGCTTCATCAAAGACCGTAACCGGCTCGAAAGTCTGTACGGCGCCACCTTCGGTGAGCCCGTTCCACATGATCGCGCCGCCATTCGGCAGGCTCGGGTCAGGCACCATGGGAAAGACGCCGAAATGGCCCCAGGAGAAAGTCGTCAGTTCGAGCGCCGTCAGCCCGTACATCCAATCCCCGAGACCCGTCGCAGCAACCACAGGCTCGAAGGCCGCGACAAACTCGTGATCGGTACGCACAGGGAGCTCGACGCCGTCGCCCGCTGCAGCCCTCAGTTTGAATTCGGGCGCGTCAGGCGAATCAGGTGAGCGGTGGGTGTGGATGTGAAAGTCTCCACACATGACGCCCATTGAATCGACCACGCGGGAGAGCTCGGCGGTGACCGCGGTTTCGTCGCCAGCGGTGACGGTCACATTGGTGTCGACGATATCGTATTCATAGCCCCGCGAGACGACGACCCGATGCTCTCCGGTTGGTACGCTCAGGACCGCGTTCCCGTCGGTCGGAAAGACCACGTGGATGCGGTCGTTGCGCGGTACGATCGGCTCGCCATACTTGGCGGGTGGTTGATAGGCCTCCTCGTCGATGACCTGAACGCGAACAGGCAGCGGCGTAGTCGAATCGGCATCAGTGGCCGTCACCCCGATTGCGCCCTTCGCTGGCATTGTCAAGTCGGCCGAGGTGCTCGACGTCGCTACCACCACGGGGTCCGAGATCCCATCACCCCGAAGATAGGCACGGAGCTGAACGGCCTGGCTTTCGGGGACAGTCACTGCGTATGCGCCATCAGCGTCGCTGAGAGACCGCGTTAGATAGACCGGAGCTGCATCGGCCGTCTCTGCATGCACCCGAACACCTTCGGCGGCGGAGCCATCGGCGTGCCGCACCGTGCCGTTGATCGTCCGGGTCGCCTGGCCCTTGGTGCGCGCGATTGCTTGCAGCAGGCCGTCAACGCCGGGGCCGCCGACATGGATTCGCATCAAATGTTCGCGCGTCCCGGGTGCGAACTCGATGTCGTCGCGAGTAAGGGGCATCACGCCCGAGATTTCCGGGTCCGTGATCCCGACCAGAGGGGCAGCAGCCTCGAATGACGACACCATCGGGCCGGACGGGTCCTCGATGGCGTAGCTCGCTGCTCGATCATCGGCATACGCCATGTACGGGTAGGGCGCCGTGAGGTCTCCGGTACCGAAGCCTTGGCCAGGCACGTACGGGTCCATGCGTTTGCTCTGGATGAACAGATACACCGGCGCGGCGGTGAGTGGGCTGTCGAGCGTGTAGAAGACGTCCACGTGCTCGGCGCCGGGTGCGAGCTCATAGTCGACTTGGACGCGGGTGCTTTGAAAAGTCTCGTCGGCTGGCGGCGGCGCTCCCACCAGAAGCGCACCAGCCGTGGTGTCAGCCAGCAGATCTTCTAAGAAGGGAATCGCCCGAAGTGGCCCTTCGGCGCGCACGACCGCGGGATTGCCGTCAGTGCCGTCGTTGACCAACGACACCTCGTCGGCCGCTACGAAGAAGCGCCGCAGACCCATCCCGACTTCGTTGTAGTCTGCGCGGTCAACGAGCGCGCCGTCTTCGTAGCGCGCGATGCCGACGACGAGCCCGCCGAATGGCTGGTAGAGGTCCGAGACCTCATCGTCCTCGATGACCAGCGCGATGTGCTCATTGACCAGCGCGAAGTCGCCCGCTTCCCAGACCGCGAGGCCGTTCGGGTCCTCGGGGAGCTGGTCGGCTGCGAGACGCCCTGCCCGAACCTCTCCGGGCCCAATCTCGAGATCCAAACCGCCGCCGCTGCTGTCTTTGCCGCAGCCAGTCGCGGCAAGCGCGACGCTTAGAATGAGTAGAAGCCGCATGGCGCCTTGTACCACCATCGAGCCGAAGGTGTCGATGGTGTCGCGGCAGGATGCTTTTGCCCTAGATCTGGAAGTGGACGCCGGTGAGCTCTTCGGAGACGTTCCAAAGGCGATCGGCGACGTTGCGATCGTGCGATCGCTTGTTGGACTTCACCTTCTTGGGCGGTCCGTTCATCTCCATGAAGCCGCTGGGGCCGAAGTACTCCGCCCCATTCACGCCTGGCTCGGTCGCTGCGTAGAGCGTGGGTAGGGCGCCCATCAAGGGCTCCTGCGCGAGGAAGCGGTTCAAGAACTTCACGCCCTTGGCGTGC
>CAMYMX010000032.1 GCA_947259605.1 uncultured Polyangiaceae bacterium
ATCTGGGCATCAATTACTTCGAGCCACCGCTGCCGATCTCGGTTCCGTTCGTGATGACGCTGTTCACCGTGTCCCTCACCGTGGTCGCCCTTTGCCTGCTCGGCCTCTACGACCGGCGGGCCGCGCTCCGTCCTCCGTCGCTCACCAAACCCGACGTTCAGAGCAATCGCAGGACCGAGGTGCTTTGGTTTGGCTGTTTGCTTGCGCCTCTTCTCGTGATCGCGCTTCCCAGCACACCGATCTTCGGCGGCACCAAGCATTGGATGACGGCGTATCCATTCCTGGCGCTCTTCGCAGGCGCGGGCTTCCTTGCCCTCGTCGAGAGAGCAGAGATTTCATCTTGGATGGGCCGACGCTGGCCGACCTGGGCCTTTGCGGCGCTCTGCCTTCTGCCCGCTTCCGTCGAAACCGCGCATAGCCATCCATTTGGCTTGTCGCATTACACACCGCTTGCCGGCGGCGTCCCCGGCGCGGCCGACCTGGGCATGAATCGCCAGTTCTGGGGCTTCACCACCGGCAGCCTCGTAGATTGGATCGCCGAGATGCTTCCCAACGGCGGCTCGGTGTGGACCTGCGATACGACGCACGGGTCCTGGGCCATGATGCAGCGTGACGGTCTCATCCCGTCGAACATCCGTGCGGAGGCATCGATGAGCGCAGCTGATTTGGTCCTCGTGCACCACGAAGCGCATTTTGTCGAGGTCGACTATCAGGCCTGGGTCGCCTTTGGGAGCGTGCAACCGGCCTACGTTCTGCGGTACGACGGTGTGCCCATCATTTCGGTGTACGAGAACCCGGCGAAAGCCGAGCGCTAGGCCGAGCGCTGGCTGGCCTTGTCGATGCCGGCTTTGGCCTTGTTCATCAGAACGATGAGGCTCTCCACGATGCCGATGATCACGTAAGCGGCAAGCAGCCAAACCAAGGCCATCGAAGGGTGTACCTTCAAGGCGATCCACACCGTCACGCCGAGTGCGACCGAAATGAACAGCACCGTGCGTAGGTTGAGACGCAGGTCCTTGAATGAGCGAAACGGCATCGCGCTCACCATGAAAATCGAGAGCGCCAGCACGAGAGACGAAATCAGAATAGGCGAAAACGGAAGCTTCCCGGTGAGCGTGTTGGCGACCACGATCGAGATCAGAATTCCGGCTGCTGCGGGAATGGGCAGACCCTGGGTGTACTTGCCAGGACGCTCCGGCTGCCCGTCATCGCCAGTGGAGGTGACGTTGAAGCGCGCGAGCCGGACTGCGCCTGCTGCGACGTATAGGAAACCGACGAACATCCCGCCCGTGCCGAGCTCCGCGAGCGACCAGTGATAAACGAGAATTGCGGGTGCGACGCCAAACGAGATCACATCGGCAAGGGAGTCGAGCTGAACGCCGATGGCGGTCTGCGTTTTGGTCAAGCGCGCGACCCGGCCGTCGATCCCGTCGAAGAAGAGCGCGAAGACGATGAGGAGCGCCGCGCGATAGAAATCATCGGAAGTCGGCTGGTCCGAGAGGATCAAGATGGCGTTGTAACCGCAAAGCACACTGGAAAGTGTGAAGAGGTTCGGGAGGATGAAGAGGCTCTTCTTGAGGTCGACTTTCACGCCAGGCTCGACTCCACCCGCGTACGCGGGTCCTCCAGGTTACGAGAACGGGAATTTCGTGTCCACTGTGACGGTCGTATCACGGCGAAACCGGGGGTAAAAGGCCGGCATGAAGCACGCCGAGCGAGAAATTTCGTAAGCGCAACTGCCCGCTCGCTTCGTAGAGCTGATTGAGGGAATTCGACGCTCGAGCGGGATTCCCCTCTAGAAGATCGAAAAGGGCGGCGGCCTCTAGGGTACCGAAGCCACCGGCGTCACGAAACGCGAGCAAGGCTTCCTCTCGTTTCTCAAGCGGCTTGCCCCAGCCGTGCAGCGCGAGCCAGCCCCAATATGCCTGCTTCTCGATCGAAGAAAAGCCTTCCACGAACGGTCGCCGATGGATGGAATTCCAGCGTGCCTTGTAGAAGACGCGCAGCGTGAGTGGCGGCGCGACCAACACGCCTCCGCGGAGCGCCCCGTACTGCTTCAAAACCGTCGGGAAGCCCCCGAGAATGCCCTCTTCACGTTCGCTCCGGGCCTCGCGGCCGCCATCGCCAAGCACGCGCATGAGCTCCTCGACGGCATCGGCCCTCATCGCCTCGAACGCGGGCTCTCCGTGCTTTGCGATCACGGCTTTCGTTGCTCGATGAATCGCAGCCTGTCGCCGCTCGTATTCGCGTCGCTCATAGGGAGGGTTGGCTTCCGAGCGACCATGGTCGAGAAAGAGCGAGCGCAATGCTTGGGCCTCTTCGCTATCCGGGGCTTCCTTTGAAAGAGTTTCGTCCAGCGCGATGGCATCGGACACGGCGGCGCGGTCGAGCACCAGGCTGGGCATCTCCCAAGGATCGACGGGCTGCGGGAGGGCGAGGATGGCGCCCGCCAAGCCAGCAGCAACGATCCACGCGACCAGCTTGAATGAAGACTCGCTCACCTGGCCCGGATCCTAACACGCCCGGCGAAGCTGCCCTCATTTCGCGGCCTGCTAGGCTTTCGAGGACGATGAAGATCGACGTCTACTTCTACGCAGCTGCCCGCGAGCTTGCCGGATGCTCGAGCTCGACCTTCGAGCTCGGGTCGCAAAGCCTGCCGCAGCAGGAGTTGCGGCGTTTGGTCAGCGACCGCTATCCGTCTCTGGCCTCCTTCCTCGAGCGTATGCGGCTGGCGGTGAACGGTGATTTCGTCGACGCCTCGCACACCTTATCCGACGGAGATCGGGTCGACGTTCTTCCCCCGGTTGCGGGCGGTTCTCCGGTCGTTCTTTGCAAAGTCAGCGACCGAGAGATTTCACTCGACGAGGTTCGGAAGGCGGTCGAGCATCCCGGGGCCGGAGGGGTCTGTATCTTCCACGGCATCGTCCGCGACCACGCGGACGGCAAGCAGGTCTCGAGGCTCGACTACGAAGCACACGAGAGCTTGGCCGAGAAAGAAATGACGCGTGTCCTCGAAGGCGTCATCGCCGAGCACCCGGACGTTCGAATTGCCGCGGTCCATCGAGTCGGCCAGCTAGGCATCGGGGATGTCGCGGTCTGTGTCGCGGCAAGCGCACCACATCGGGACGACGCGTTCACCGCCTGCCGCAAAGCGATCGATCGAATCAAAGAGACCGTTCCACTTTGGAAAAAGGAGTGGGGGCCCGATGGGCAGGCTCACTGGGTGAACCTCGACGCCTAGTTTCGCGCCAAGCCGCGCAGGTCTGAAAGAAGCGCTTCGTCCAGAACCCCCACACACGTCAGATAGGCGTCCTTGGGATCGAGATAACGCTGCGCAGCGTGCTGGATGTCCTGTGGCGTAACCTGCGCAACGCGATTGGCCACGGTTCCGACGCCTTCGGGAAGACCCAACAGCGCGCTGCTTCCGATGAAAAGTGCGGCATCCTCAGGGTCATCACGCACTGTTCGCAGATCCCAGAGGTAGCGACGTTTGGCCTTGTCGACCTCTTCGTCCGTCGGCGGGTTCCGTCGAAGCTCGCCGATGAGCTCGAACATCGTTTCTACCAGATAAGGAGACTTTCCGTGCTCTACCGATGCCCCGAAGTCGAAGACACCGCAATCCTCGAGCGAATCGTTTCCGGCGAAGGCCTCGTAGGCCAGCCCGCGCTCTTCGCAGACCGTTTGATGGACGCGCGTGCTCAGACCGTCGTCCAGTACTCGGTCCAACAAGAGTAGGGCCGGCGCTTCGGAGCTCGCGACGCCCGGCGTGTGGAACGAGAGCCTCACGTCGGTCTGGCTACCGTGCTCCGCGACGTAAGTGAAGCGCTGCAACTCCGATTTGCTGGGTGCTCGGCGGGGCTCGATCGTGCTGCCCTTCGGCATCCCGTCGAAGCTCGAACGAATGGTCTGCTCGATTTCCCCAGCGTCGAATGCGCCCGTGATACAGAGTACCGAGTTGCACGCGTTGTAGTGACTACTGTGATGTCGCCGCAAGTCTTCGCTTTCAAATCCGTCGAGGTTGTCGAGCGGACCGAGGATCGTGAAGCCCAGCGGATGGTCCGGATAGAGCAATCGACGCGAAACGTTATCGACATTGATCTGCTCGCCCTCCTCATTGAGGTCTTCGAGAATCTCCTCTCGGATGATTTGCTTCTCGGTGCGAAGCTCGGTCAAGAGCGGTTGTTGCAGCACTTCGGCGAGCAGCTCGACACCTTTGGCGATGGCCTCGGGTGGCAACGAGAGGAAATAGCTGGTGAAATCGACGTGCGTGGCCGCGTCGAGGGTTCCACCGAGTCGCTCGATTGCGAGATTGAGCTCGTTTGCAGCGGGGTGCACGGCAGTGCCGCGATACAGCATGTGCTCGAGAAAGTGGCTCAAACCATTGGTCCGAGCGGTTTCGTAACGGGAGCCCACACGCACGAAGAACGACGCCGTCGCCGACTGCAGGTGATTCAGGGGAACGAGTCGGACCCGAAGGCTGTTCCCGAGCGTTAGCGACTCGGTGGGCAGCTCCGGAAGACGGGAGCTCTTAGCTGCGGCCATCCGGGGCTTGAAGTTGGTTGACGCGTAAGGCCTTGTCGGCGGTTGCCTTGGCGCGAAGCTGCTGAATGTAGAGGTCGACGATCTCCCGCTTCTTGAGCGTCTGAAGCACCTCGCGCGTCGATGCCCGAACCGAGTCGTTGAATGCCTCTTCATCTGGGCGCTGCCTATCGATGAGACGGAAGATAATCCACTCGCGGCCAAGCTTGACGGGCGCCATCGGAAACGCCTCGCTTTCGGCCAATGAGAACACCGCATCGAGGAGCGCGGAAGTCGAAACTCCCGGCACTGGATTGTCTGAGCGACCAAAGTCGACCGTTTCTTCGAGGGTGGGTGTGAGAGCGGACTCGCCGCTCTTCTCGGCCGTGGTGGCAAGCTTCCGCGCGATGGCGTCGTCGTCTTCGTTTGCGCGCCAAGCAGCCAAAGCGCTGGTCGCAGCGTCGCGCGCTCGGGCTTCTAGCCAGTCGGTTTGATAGAGGCCTTCGGCGAGCTCCTGCTTGGCCTCGTCGACCGGGACATCGCCTTCACGGATTGCAACCGCTTTGATGACATGGAAGCCGTACGGGGTTTCGACGATTTCCGAGATCTGATCCACCTCCATCGCAAAGAGAGCCGCGTCAAACGAATCGGGCATCGTACCTTTGCGCAGGAAACCTATGTCACCCCCCTTTTTGGCGGTGACTTGGTCGTCGCTGTTCTTGCTCGCGAGCTTCGCGAAATCCTCGCCCTTGGCCGCGCGCTTCTGCAGCGCTTCGGCGCGTTGCTTGGCCTCCGCTCGTTGCTCTTCGGTTGCGTACGAACCCGCCTTGATCAGGATGTGGCGAGCACGAACCTGCTTTTCGAGGTTGGTGTACCGGTGCTTGTTGACCTCGTACTCGGCGCTCAGACGTTCTGCGTTGTCGGCCATCCAGGCCTCGAGCGCCGTTTTGGAAGTCGGCGGCTTCTGCTGGAGGTAGTAGGCAGGCGAGAACCGGGCGTACTTGATCTTCGCGCTGTCGTTCTCGCGGACATAGTCATCCCACACCTCCGCGTCACTGACGTTGACCGTCGAGGCGATCAGTTCTCGCATTCGCGCCGCTAGGTACTCATCGACCTGCGCATCGGCGAACTCGCCCACACTTCTGCGCAGCCCGTTCTGGATGTAGCGCTCGGCCAGGTCCTTGTTGAACGCGCCTTCTTTGTCCGTGAAGGTAACGGGAATCTCGCCCTGCGGAAGCATCGGCGGTGCGCCGACCCCGAGTGACAGCAAGATGATGCCGTCATTCACGAAGCGCGCCATGACCTCGTCTTGGCTGACGTCGAAACCTACCTTGCGCGCCTCACGCGCAAGAAGCGTGCGGTCGATCAAGCCATCGAGGACCAACTGGGGCAGGCGCATCGAGCGTTGCGTCTCCTCAGGAAGCCTCCCGAAGTTCGCGACCGAGTACGCTGCCTCAAAGTCACCTCTGCTGAGGGTCTGGTCATAGACCCGTGCCAGATACGTGCTGCCCCCTGCCGCGCAGCCCTCCGCTTGGCCGCCCCCGAATTGCAGGGCAAACACCGCCGAAAGCAGCACCACGAGAAGAACTAGAAAGAAGCCTTTGAACTTATCAACCATCGCCAATTGCCCTGAAAGAGGCCGAACCATAGAGGAGAGGTCGCCTCGCGGCAAACAGTGGTTCTTCTTGCCCAGCTCGCCTCGAGAGTTGGCGTGATCGGTCAAGGATTCTACACTCCGCTCCCGGCTGCGCGGCGCGCCTTGGGCTGGGGAAAGGGAAGGGGATGTGACCCAGGGCTCTAGCCTACCGCCACTGAAGAAGAACGACGGCAAGTTCGGCATCATCGCCCTGGTTCTCCTCTTGGTGGCTGGTGTCCTTTGGTTCTTCGTCCGGGACTGCGGATCGGGTCCGGAGGCCGAGCAAGCTCAAACCGATCCCGAGGTAGAGGTTGATCCGAGGGCTCAGTTCGCGCCTGAAATCGAAATCCCGGAAGACGACGCAGGCCTCGGCGAGAGCGAAGAAGAGAAGCCGAAACAAAAGCCCGCGGAAGCCGCGCAAACGCGACCGGCGGATTGGATTTGTAACGGAACGATTTCAGCGGCGCAGCTCAGCCAGGTCATTCGAGCGCAGCCGAGCAAGCAGGTGCAGACCTGCTACGAGCGAAGTCTGAAAGACAACAACCTGCTTCAAGGCTCGATGAAGGTCCTGCTCACGATTGGCGCCAGCGGTAGCGTGAGAGCGGTCTCGGTGAGCGGTTCTCTCAACGATCAGCAGGTCTACAACTGCGTCAAGCGCGTTGCTAAGACGTGGAAGTTCCCAAAGCCGGAAAACGGCTGCGTGCGCACCGAGGTGCCGTTCCAAATGATGCCGAAGCTCTGAGGGGCTCAGGCGTTGGCGAACCGCAGCACGTCTGCGACATCGTCCGGGCTGCCCATGAATACGGGAGTACGCTGGTGCAGCTCTTTCGGCTGGATCGTGAGGATCCGGTTCTTGCCGTCCGACGCCACGCCGCCCGCCGCTTCGACGAGGAATGCCATTGGAGAGGCTTCGTACAGAAGCCTGAGCTTGCCGTTCGCATTCTTGTCATCGGGCGGATAGACGAAGACACCGCCGCGGAGAAGAGTTCTGTGCAGGTCGGCAACCATCGCGCCGATGTACCTCAAGCGGTAAGCCTTCTTGCTTTGGGTCGGCGTCTTGATCCAGTCGACCCAACTTTGAATGCCCTTGTCCCAGCTGTGGTAGTTGCCCTCGTTGATCGAGTAGATACCGCCACGCTGGGGAACCTTGATGTTTGGATGAGACAAGAAGAACTCGCCGACGCCGGGGTCGTACGTGAAGCCGTCGACTTGATCGCCCGTCGAGTAGACCAGCATGTTGGACGAGCCGTAGACCACGTAGCCGGCGGCTACGATGTCGATGCCGGGCTGCAAGAGGTCCTTCAAGGTTCCCGGTTCACCATCCGGAGTCAGGCGACGGTGAATCGAAAAGATGGTGCCGATCGATGCGTTGATGTCGATGTTGCCCGAGCCGTCGAGAGGATCGAACTGCAGCACGTACTTCCCCTGCGGATACTGCGACGGGATTTGAATCGGTTCCTCGACCTCCTCGCTTCCCATCACGCAGACATGGCCGCCTGCCTCGACGGTGCTCACAATCGTGCTGTTGGCGAAATCGTCGAGCTTCTGGACCTGCTCACCCTGAACGTTGGTCGTTCCGGTGCGTCCCAGGATGCCCGACAGCCCCGCTTTGCTGACCCGGCTGCCTATGATTTTTGCGGCCAGGCTGATTTGCTGAAAAAGCCCAGTGAAATCACCGGTGGCTTCAGGCATCCGTCGCTGGCGGTCGAGCAGATGACGCTCGAGGGTCGTGCCAATGGGGCTAACCTGCGCCGGGCCGATCGAAGTGGGGTTTTTCATCGTTGCGGGGCATACCAGAGGCCTCCTAGCGGCGCCAGGAGCGCCAAAAAAGGGGAGTGGCCGCGGTCTGCCATATTGGTGTAAACTTACCGTGTTGGGGCATTTGTGACGAACTTTCGCAACTGGTTGAAGAACACCCAGGCGCGTCGAGCGGGGATCCCCCGGCTCCGTACGATGCAAGGCCTGCCCGACGTGCTCACGCTCGGAGACCTGAGCGTGGTGTATCAGCCGATCGTTTCGCTCGCGACGATGGAGCCGTACGCCCACGAGGCGCTCGTTCGAAGTAACTCGCCGCACTGGATCAATCCGCCGAAGCTCTTCGACGAGGCGATCCAATCTCGATGCGTCGGCGCCCTCGGCCGCGCCATTCGCGAGATCTCGACGGCGCATTGCCCGGGGATTCCACTCTTTCTCAACGTGCATCCAAATGAATTCGACGAGTCTTGGCTCGTGCAGCCCGATGACCCGATCTTCACGCACGACTCACCCGTCTATCTCGAGGTGACCGAATCGGTCCCACTCACCCATTTTGCCTACTGCCACAGCGTCCTCCGCGAGATCCGGGGCAAGGGAGTGCTGCTCGCGGTCGACGACCTTGGCGCAGGGTACTCGAACTTGAAATACATCGCCGACCTCAAGCCCGAGATCGTCAAGCTCGATCGAACCTTAGTCGCAGACCTAGCCGACGATCGTCGCACGCAGGTGCTGGTTCGCCATATCGTGCAACTCTGCCACGAGCTCGGCGCGCGCGTCGTCGCCGAAGGCATCGAGCAGGAAACCGAGATGCGGGTGGTGATCGATTGCGGCGCCGACTACGGACAAGGATACTACTTCGCCTACCCTGCATATCCGGCACCTAGCGTCAGCGAAGCGCCGATAGAGGTCATGCGCGAAGGCGCCAACGGCGCGCGCCTCAGAACGGGACCGACTGGTAGCTGAGGTCTCCGCCTTCGTGGCCTTGAACCTCGAGGATCGCGTTCACGCGCTGCCCCTCCGGTCCGCGCTGCATCGAAACGACGACGTCGACTGCGCTAGCGAGAAGCTGTGCGAGGTACGCACGGTCGGCTCCCGTAGCGCCAACTGCAAGCATGAGGCCCTCAATCGCGTCTTTGCTGCTCCAGCAATGGACGCCGAGAAGGTGACCTGGTTCCCGCCCTAGGACCGCGGTCAATGCAGCCATCGTCTCGGCTCCGGAGAGATCGTTGATCACCAAGTGCTCGGCGTGAAGGCGCGCGCCGTGTGCGATCGCGTCGCTTAGACGGATACCCGAGTCGGCCGCCGTCAGAGAGACTACCCGGTCCCGATCGATGTCGAGCTCGGGGATCGACTCGATGCTGACCGTATTCTCGCTTTCCGGCAGCTCTTTAACCAAGGCCGACATCAGTTTGGTCACGCCGGAGCCGCGAGGCCCAGCGACGACGATGTTCCGGCATTCCGCAACGGCCTTAGTCAAGTACGTCGCAGCGTCAGCGCTCAGCCAGCCTTTCTCGGAGAGTTGCTCGAGCGAGCTCGGGCTGTGGATGCGAAGCTCGATCACCGAACCGCCCATCACCAGGGGCGGCTGCAGGATCGTCAGGCTGGGGCCAAAGGAGAGTCGCCCGTTGAGCACGGGGCGGCCTTCGAGCTCTTGACCGCATTCCGCGGCCAGGCGTCGCGCTACCCTGTGAACCGCCCGCGCCGAGGAAAACCGCAACGCCGTGGCCTCGAGACCCTCGCCCTTGTCGACGAAGATCTTCTTGTGGCCGTTCACCACGATCGTGCGAACCGATTCGTCGGAAAGCAAATCATCGAGGGCGCCTAGGCCGACCGCTTCATGCAGCGCCTCATGCGCCAATCCACGCATGTCCAAGTCGGCATGAACCAGGCCGTCCGTTTGCATTGCGAGGAAGGTCTCGGCGATCGCAGTTCGCGCAGCCGACCAGCGTTCTTGATTTTTCATGGACGCTGGGTTGATGTCGTCGATGTCCATGCGTTTGGCAAGACGGCCGAGCAGGTTGTTCAGCGGATCGCCAACTGAGATCTCGGTTTCAGTCTTTGCACGGGCGCGCGGCAGGCTCGTCTCTCTGCGCTGAATTCGAGGAGGGCTGACCGTGCCGCTTCCGTCGGGTTGGATTCCCGGCAGGCTCGAGCCTCCCGGCGTCGCACGCCGCTCTGCGATCGAGCGCCTCATCGGAATCCCGCTAGTCGCAGGGAGGGCGGACTGCTTCGGTAGTGGAGGCGGCTCCGACACCCGAGGCATGGCGCCTTCTGTCTGCGAGCGTTCGTCGGCGGACTCGAGCGTGATGATGAAGTCGGCGATGTAGATCTTGTCGCCCTGCTTCAGCGGCTGAGCCGCCGTGATCTTGCGACCGTTGACCCAGGTTCCGTTCGTACTGTTCAGATCAACGACGACAGCCTGTTCATCCTGGAGGGTCAGGCGCGCGTGCTGCTTCGATACGTTGCGCTTCGCCAACACGATGTCGTTGCCTTGGACGCGGCCCACGGTCAGCTCCGGCTTGGAAAAATCAAGCCGGCGCCGGACGCCCCCCTCATCCGTGATCACAACCGCGTACATCCCGTCGGTCCATTCAAGAGGGGGCAGGCTCGTGCGTCAAGTCATTGCCGATTCTCGCCCCAGCGGCTGAGGCACGGCAAACCGTGCTCACCCCCAGCCCTTTGAACGCGAAAGACCTGATATCATTTAGGTTTTAGGACGACAGCGCCCTATTTAGGCTGGCTTAGGGTTAAAAAATAGATTCACTCAGAGCGAATCGGCACCACCGAAGGGGTCAACTGGGGTAGCTTACGGCGCATGCCGGGTGGGTTTTTGATTGTAGAGGACGAGCCAACGCTGGCTCGGACCCTTGCTCGTACATTTGGGCGTCATGCTCCGGTCGAGGTCGTTCACAGCATGGGCGCGGCCCGTGAGCACCTGCAGACCCAGGAGGAGTGGACGGGCGTCGTGCTCGACCTGATTCTGCCCGACGGGTACGGTCTGGACCTGCTGGCTGAGATTCGCCAGATGCACGGCGCGCTTCCGGTGCTGGTTCTCACGGGTGAGCTCAATCGTGATGTAGTTAACAAAGTTCAGACGATGCGTGGCGAATACGTCTGCAAGCCGGCATCCGCTGACAACCTCAATCCCTTCATCCAAAGGGCGCTCGCTCAGGCGCGCGTCGATGACGCAGCCATTGGGCAGCGCATCGAGCACCTGGCACGACAGCTCAAGCTCACGCGTCGGGAAACCGAGCTGCTCACCCTCTCGGTCGACGGCCTCTCGCGCAAAGAGCTCGCCGAGTCCCTCGGAGTCGCGGAGAACACGGTCAAGGCTCAGATTCGATCGCTGCTGAAGAAGAGCGGTGCGCGAAGTCTCGCGACCTTGGCGCAAAAGGTCATCAAAGGCGCGACGCGCGACAACCTGCCGCCCGACGCGCCGGCCGACGTTATCGACTGAGCTCGACCTCGACCACGGCGAGGTCTTGCAGGATTTGCACTCGGCTTTCGGGCAGCGTGCTTGCGGCTCGCCCGCCGACCAGCACCCTGACGCTTTTCGGTATCGCAGCTTCGATCGCAGCGATCTCGCGTGCAGAATCCGTTGGCTTCAGATTGGTGATCGACAGCATGAGAAGGTCGGCCTTCGTGTCTCTGACAGCATACGCGATCTCTTCGGCAGGCAGATCGGGGCCGAGATAGAGCACGCTCCATCCGTGCATTGCGGCCAACATCGCCACCATGAGCGCGCCAAGCTCGTGATCCTCTTTCGCCGGGGTCGCGACGACTGCACGGCGCCTAGAGTCGTTTGCCGGATAGAGACGCATCAGCGAAAAGAGCAGACCACGCATGACCGTCGAGCCCGCGTGCTCGTGCACAATCCGAAGCTCACCACGCCGCCAGCGATCGCCGATTTCGACGAGGACGGGGGCGACGACCGTCTGCAAGAACTCGCTGGGTTCCGTGCTCAGGGCTGCGCGCGAGAGCATCTGCTCCGCATCTTGCATGCGCAGCTGCTCGATCGCGTTCATGACGCGGCTGCGCAGCTCGGGCAGGTGCTGCACCGCCGATTGGCTCGGCTGGGCCGGGAACGAGGCTGCCATATGTCGGAGATCGGCGTCCGCTAGCTTCGCGATCCCGCCGATCGAATGACCACTCTCGACCAGCTCGTGCAGAAGCCGAAGCCGTTCGACGTCTGCGTCGGTGTAGAGGCGTCCTCCGGCCTCAGTCCGCTTCGGCAGCACCGCGACGTAGCGCTTCTCCCACATGCGGAGGGTGTGGGTAGAGAGCCCGGTCATCTTCGACACCATGCCTACCCGGTATTTCGCTTCGTCTGCCACGTACGCCCCTGGGATCTAGCCAGCGATCCTGTTCAAGACCTGTCTAGGGCTTGTCTATACCCCGGGATTGAGGGAATCAAGCCCTAGCGCCAGGATTTCGGCTCTTTCCTCGTTTTGGTTCGCTTTGCTTCTCCGGTTGACCGTCCGCGCGTGGAGCGGGTACCAAGGCGGCACCGTGTTCGCGTCGAGGAAATCCTGGGCTGGCGCCGGCGGCCTCGTCGCCTCCTTGCTAGCGGTCGCTTCCTGCACCGAAGCGATGGTGAGCGGCGAGCCTCGCGAGGCCGCGCGCGCTCCGGCGGAATCGAAAACCGCCGACCCGTACGATGACTCGCCCTCCCGTCTCGGGTTGGTGCCTCTCCACGCCGGCTTTAGCCCCGATCCTCGCGTCGTGTCTGGGACCGCCGTCGGCGAGATCCCGGCGAGCTCGATTCACCGCAAGTGCAAGGGTTGGATCTCCGAGACTCCCGACTATCTGCTCGACGCCGACACGGCGTTCTTCAATCTGCACATTTTGGGTCGTTCACGCTCCGACACCCTGCTCGTCGTTCGCAAGCCCGGCGGGTCCGTTCTTTGCAACGACAACCGCAGCGGCACCAAGGATCCCATGCTGCATTCCCAATTCCCCATCGGTACGACGCAAGTCTGGGTCGGCGTGCAAGACGAGGGCGCGACGGCCGACTACCGGCTTGGTTTCTCCGAGGTGAAGTGGCAATCGTCGTCGATTCCGCTTCCCGACGCCGACTAAGGCTCGCGTTGCCGCCAAAGCGCCAGCCGCTCGCGGCCTTCGCGCCCCGGATGGGTCTGTTCCATCTCTATGACTTCCAGCTCCTCGAAGCTGCCTTCGATCAGGCTTCGAACCAGTTCGGTATTGATCGGCCAGGGGGGGCCCTCACGTGCTGAAATCGGGTCTTCGAAAGGAAAGAGCAGGGTAGCGAGCAGCCCGGCGGGCTTCACCAGGCGCTTCATAGTCTCACTCCAGGCCCCGCGCTGCTGGGGGTCGAGCGCACAAAAGAAGGTGTAGTCCCAAACGAAATCGAAGCCCTCGTCCGGCTCGTACGAAAAGAAGTCGCCAACTTCGTAGGAGACCGAACCCGGAAGGTCGCCGTGTCTGTCGAGAAATGCCGCACGGGCCTCTTCGGAAAGGTCGAGCCCAACGACCTCTCGATCCGCGCGCGCCAGGGTTGCAAGGTCATAGCCGGTGCCGCAGCCGGGAACGAGGATCCGGCCCCCGGGAATTTCTCCGCGTGCGAGCAAGTGCTGAAGCGCAGGCGGCGAGGTGCCTGCGTCCCAGGGAGTCCTTCCCGCCTTCCATGCTTGTTGCCAATCCACCGGTGCCATCGTCGAACCCTATTGAATGAGTCCTATGGAACGGGCTGCCTCGCCCGCAACCGGGAGCACCGCGTCGTACGCTGCGGCGTTGCAGGCGAGGATGCCCTTTCGATTCCGCATGTCCGTCCCGCCGTAGTGATATGGATTGCCCTCGAGGTCGGTGAAGCGCCCACCGGCCGCCTTCAGAATCGCTTCGGGGCCGCAGGCGTCCCAGGCGCTCGAGCGGTCCGAAATGTGTACGTAGACG